>NZ_JBHYVB010000029.1:10245-24613 GCF_042750115.1 Streptomyces sp. NPDC059455 | reverse complement strand
CCGCCACCTGGATCGTGCCCACCCCGCCGCCCACCCCCCCCCGGCCGGCGCCCACCACCCTGCGGCCCGGCGCCAATCGGCCCCGACCGGCCGCGCGCCGCGAGAACACGTGTCCGATTTCCGTACTCCGCGGACGGCGCTTTGCTAACACGTTCCGCTTATTCATTCCCTGCTCTCCCCCCGATCTTGGCATACACCCGCTACAGTATCGCTGCTGGTCGGGCGGTTCAGGATCACTATTCAGACTCTTGTGCTGTTTTCGCGTGGGAAGGCGAGGACGAGTGCGACTGGCCTGCGAACGGCACTCCCGAGTCCCTGAATTCGCTCCATCCGCCAGCACGACCAAGAACGACCGGGCCCACCGAAAAGCGGTGGGCCCTTTTCATGGCCGATGTGTCACCCGGAGCCGAGAAACGGATACACGGCTGCAAACGGGTGTTCGGTTCACATCACGAGGGGAGAGTGATGGCTGTGCGAAGAGTATGTGGAAGGTTACGCCGGACAGCCGGAAAGCGTACGGGTCCGCTGGCACGAGTGGGCCTATGCGGTTTCTTGCTGCTGGGCAGCACGATGGGCGCGACGGCCGGGACGGCCACCGCTTCGACCGGCGACGGAACCCTGACAGTTCAGGTACTGCGGGATTTCTTCGGCACCGGCGTGATCAACACGACCATGGATGTGCCGCAGCGGGGCATGAAGGTTCGGGTAACCGACCCTGCCGGCCATCGGGTCACCGGCACCACGGATGCCACCGGAAAGGTGGTGGTCTCGAAGTCGACCGAACTGACCGGAGGCCAGTACCGCGTCGACGTCACCATCCCGGCGCCGTACAACAAGTATCTTCAGGCGGCGCCGGCCTCGACGGCGGCAAACCACTTCGACAGCTTCACGACGTTTGTGAACGTGTCGGATGGCAAGGACGACTCGGTCATTACCGGGGTCTGGAATCCGGCCGACTACGCGCTGCCGGACACGCGCTATTTCGTGCCGATCCAGAACACCGCCGACGGGCAGGACACCCGGGCACTGGTGGCGTTCGGGACGGACAAACGAGGTACGTGTCCTGGCGACACGGCGTGCCCGACCGCGCTCAACACCCAGGCCCAGGTGGGCACGACGTTCGCGCTGGCCTACGACAAGTACCAGAAGCGGATCTTCCAGGGCGCGTTCGCCCGCCGGTACACCCCGTACGGGCCGGGCGGCGGTGACGCGATCTACACCACGCCGACCGACGGCGGTAGCGCGCCGACCCTGTTCGCGAAGGTGCCGGGCGCCACGGTGACACCGCACGACGCCAGCAACATGATCAAGGACGCCGGGTTCACCAATGCGCCGGGCAAGGAGAGCATCGGCGGCATGGCCCTGTCGGAGGACGGCTCAACGCTGTACGCGGTGAACCTGCTGACCCGGCGCCTGGTCAGCTTCGACGCGACCGGGGCCACCGCGTCCGCGCCAAAGGCGACGGTGCGCATCCCGGACCCGGGCTGCGCGAGCCCCGGTGACTGGCGGCCGTTCGGTCTCCAGGTCCACGACAACAAGCTCTACGTCGGTGGCGTGTGCAGCGCGGAGAGCACACAGAAGCGCGAAGACCTGAAAGCCGTCGTCTACACCTACGACGGCCAACAGTTCGACACCGTGCTGACCCAGCCGCTCACCGCCAAGCGCGGCTCCGTCTTCGGTTCCAACGACGTCGACCGGGCCACCCACTGGAACCCGTGGAACACCTCCCTGGACACGTGGGACGAGCGGAAGGTGGGCAACGTCCACATCGATCCGCAGCCGGAGTTCGCCTCCCTCGCCTTCGCCCGTGACGGTTCGATGATCCTCGGTTTCCGCGACCGGTTCATGGACGTCGTGAGCTGGGGTGGACTGGACCCGAGGCCGAACAACGACACCCCGGAAAACGGCATGGCCGGCGGCGACATCAACATGGCCTGCGCCAATCCCGACGGCGGGTACTCGTGGGAAGGCACCGGCAGTTGCCCCAACCACGCCACCCCCGCCACCGGTGGCAGCCAGGACAGCAGTGTCGTCGAGTACTTCCCGGGCGACTTCTATGGCAACGGAGTTCACGCGGAGACCGCGCTGGGGTCGGTGGCCTACATCCCGCAGCAGCAGTGGGTCGTCAGCACGGAGTTCGACCCGGTCGTCGACGTCGCGACCTCAGGGACCGGGTACCACAACATCACCACCGGCCAGGGCCCGGGCAACAGCCCGAAAGCCAACGGGTACCAGTTCGTCAGTCAGGCACAGAGCGGGTTCGGTAAGGCCGGTGGGCTCGGCGATATCGCCTACGAGGCGGCGAACGCGCCGATCCAGATCGGTAACCGGGTGTGGTTCGACGGCGACCACAACGGGATCCAGGATCCCGAGGGCCGCAACGAAGTGCCGCTGCCGGACGCGACGATCAACCTGTTGGACGCCGATGGCAAGCAGGTCGCCACGACCAAGACCGATGCCGCCGGCGAGTACTACTTCGGTGGAGTCGGCGCCGCGTATGAGCTGAAGCCGGGCGCCAAATACACGGTGCAGTTCGACGTGTGTACGGCGGACACCGACAAGGTGCCGACTCAGCCGCCGGCCACCAGGCTGCGGTTCACGCTGCCGCGAGCCGGTGACAACCGGGCACATGACTCGAATGTGACCCCGCCGAGGACCGGGCCGCTGTGTAACGGACGCGCACCCGTCACGGCGCCGGACAAGCCGGGAGAGGTCGATCACACGATCGACGCCGGCGTGTACATCTCCAAGGGGAAACCGCCGACTCCCAAGCCGACGCCCACGCCGTCGTCGTCCGAGCCGCCCAACAATCCGGGCCCCCAGTCCGGCGGAGGCTCGGGGACCGGCGGAGGCTCAGGGAGTAGCGGAGGCTCAGGGACTGGCGGAGGCTCGGGGACCAGCGGAGGCTCGGGGACTGACGGAGGCGGCGGTTCGCTGGCCAACACAGGTACGTCCGGCCTGCTGAAGATCGTCTCCCTCAGCGCCCTGCTGGCCGGTGCGGGCACGGCAGCCGCGTTCGTGACCCGGAAGCGTCGCGCCGGGCAACACTGAGACAACACGGAAAGACGGGTGATCCGCCCGTAAGCGCTGACGAGCCCCGTCCATATCCGGACGGGGCTCGTTCGCGTGCGGTCCCGGCGAGGCCTACAGCCCGCCCTCGGACATCCCGTGCACCGCGGGGATCGTGCCGAGCCGGCCCTTCTGGAAGTCCTCGAACGCCTGCTGGAGCTCCGCGCGGGTGTTCATCACAAAGGGGCCGTAGTGCGCCATCGGCTCACGGATCGGCCGCCCTCCGAGCAGCACGACCTCCAGGTCCGGAGTGCCCGCGTCCTGCTTCTCGTCCGCGCGCACGGTCAGCGCGGAACCGGCTCCGAAGACGGCGGTCTGGCCCAGGTGGACCGGACGCCGCTCGGTGCCGACCGCACCGCGGCCCGCGAGCACATACGCGAGGCCGTTGAAGTCCTCGCGCCACGGCAGGGTGATCTCCGCACCCGGCGCCAGCGTCGCGTGGATCATCGTGATCGGCGTGTGCGTGACGCCGGGACCCTCGTGACCGTCCAGCTCACCGGCGATGACCCGCAGCAGCGCGCCGCCGTCCGGGGAGGTGAGCAGCTGGACCTGGCCACCGCGGATGTCCTGGTAGCGCGGCGGCATCATCTTGTCCTGCTTCGGCAGGTTCACCCACAGCTGAAGGCCGTGGAAGAGACCGCCGGACACGACCAGGTGCTCCGGCGGCGCCTCGATGTGGAGCAGCCCGGACCCGGCCGTCATCCACTGGGTGTCACCGTTGGTGATGGTGCCGCCACCGCCGTTGGAGTCCTGGTGGTCGAAGATCCCGTCGATGATGTACGTGACGGTCTCGAAGCCGCGGTGCGGGTGCCAGGGGGTCCCCTTCGGCTCCCCGGGCTGATAGTCCACCTCGCCCATCTGGTCCATCATGATGAACGGGTCCAGGTGCTTGTAGTCGATGCCCGCGAAGGCACGCCGCACCGGGAAGCCCTCACCCTCGAAACCGCTGGGAGCGGTCGTGACGGCGAGCACGGGGCGCTGTCGTGCCTCGGCGGGTGCCGCGACGCGCGGCAGGGTCAGCGGGTTCTCTACGGTCACTGCGGGCATGACGGCCTCCTCGATCGTTCACCATTCAACTTAATTGAACGCTGAACAACCCGCAAGAGGGCCTTTATTTCCACCCGGGCACCCCATTGGGACAACCCGGTGATATCCGGACGTATGCGGATCTAGCCGTACATGCGACGCATGGCGAAGTCCACCATCTGCTCCACCGCCTTCGCGTCGAAGACGATCCGGTGCTCGCCCTCCATGTCGAGGACGAAGCCGTAGCCGGTGGGCAGCAGGTCGATCACCTCGGCGCCGGTGATCACGAAGTACTTGGACTCCTTGCCCGCGTACCTCCGCAGCTCCTTGAGCGAGGTGAACATGGGGATCACCGGCTGCTGGGTGTTGTGCAGCGCCAGGAAGCCGGGATTGTCACCGCGCGGGCAGTAGACCTTCGACCCGGCGAAGATCTGCTGGAAGTCCTCGGCCGACATCGATCCGGTGGTGAAGGCCCGCACCGCGTCGGCGAGCGACGGCGGGGAGGGCTCCGGGTAGAGCGGCTGCTGGCCGTACCCCGCACCCGCCGCGTGATGTGACGCATGCGGCTGCTGTTGCGGCGGAGGTGGCGGGGCGGCGTAGCCCTGCCCTGCGCTCGCGTTCTGGTCGTAGCCGTACATGCGCAGAAGCGTACTGAGTCACAGTTACCCGGTTGAGGGTTGCCCTTTATTACCCACGGGTAGCATCATGGCATCAGCTGATCTGATACGCGTCAACGCAGAGGTCCTGGCCTCCCGATCCCTACGGAGCCGTCGCCATGGGGCACTACAAGTCGAATCTCCGCGACATCGAGTTCAACCTCTTCGAGGTGCTCGGGCGCGACACGGTGTACGGCACCGGCCCGTTCGCGGAGATGGACGTCGACACCGCCAAGAGCGTGCTCGCCGAGATATCCCGGCTCTCCGAGCACGAGCTGGCCGAAAGCTACGCCGACTCCGACCGGAACCCGCCCGTCTTCGACCCCAAGACCCACACGGCGCCGCTCCCCGAGTCGTTCAAGAAGAGCTACCGGGCCTACATGGAGGCCGAGTGGTGGCGGCTGGGCGTCCCGGAGTCGCTCGGCGGCACCGCCTGCCCCCGCTCACTGCTGTGGGGCTCGGCCGAGACCATCCTCGGCTCGAACGCCCCGATCTGGATGTACGCCTCCGGCCCGGCCTTCGCGGGGGTGCTCCACGACGAGGGCACCGAGGAGCAGCTGAAGATCGCCCAGCTGATGGTGGACAAGCAGTGGGGCTCCACCATGGTGCTGACCGAGCCGGACGCCGGCTCCGACGTCGGCGCGGGCCGCACCAAGGCGACCCAGCAGGAGGACGGCAGCTGGCACATCGAGGGTGTGAAGCGATTCATCACCTCCGGTGAGCACGACCTCTCGGACAACATCATCCACTTCGTGCTGGCCCGCCGCGAGGGCGCGGGGCCCGGCACCAAGGGGCTGTCGCTGTTCGTCGTCCCCAAGTACGACTTCGACTGGGAGACCGGTGAGCTCGGCGAGCGCAACGGCGTGTACGCCACCAACGTCGAGCACAAGATGGGTCTGCGGGTCTCCAACACCTGCGAGCTGACCTTCGGCGCCGACCACCCGGCCAAGGGCTGGCTGCTGGGCGAGAAGCACGACGGCATCCGCCAGATGTTCAAGATCATCGAGTTCGCCCGGATGATGGTCGGCACCAAGGCCATGGCCACCCTCTCCACCGGCTACCTCAACGCGCTGGAGTACGCCAAGGAGCGGGTGCAGGGTCCGGACCTGGCGGCCTTCACCGACAAGACCGCGCCGCGGGTGAGCATCACCCACCACCCGGATGTGCGCCGCTCGCTGATGACGCAGAAGGCGTACGCGGAGGGCCTGCGCGCGCTGGTGCTCTACACCGCCTCGGTCCAGGACGAGGTCCTGATCAAGGAGGCCGCGGGCGAGGACACCTCCGCCGTGAACCGCCTCAACGACCTGCTGCTGCCCATCGTCAAGGGCTACGGCTCGGAGAAGGCGTACGAGCAGCTGGCACAGTCCCTGCAGACCATCGGCGGCTCCGGCTACCTCCAGGAGTACCCGCTGGAGCAGTACATCCGGGACGCCAAGATCGACACCCTGTACGAGGGCACCACCGCCATCCAGGGCCAGGACTACTTCTTCCGCAAGATCGTCCGGGACCAGGGCCAGGCGCTGACCGTCGTCTCGGAGGAGATCAAGAAGTTCCTGGCCGAGGCCGCCGGGGGCGAGGACCTGGAGGTCGCCCGCGACCAGCTGGCCCAGGCCGCGGTGGACCTGGAGGCGATCGTCGGCGCGATGCTCACCGACCTGGCCGCCACCGAGCAGGACGTCAGCTCGATCTACAAGGTCGGGCTCAACTCGACCCGGCTGCTGCTGGCCTCCGGTGACGTGATCATCGGCTATCTGCTGCTCAAGGGCGCGGCCGTGGCCGCCGAGAAGCTGGGCACGGCCGCCACCAAGGACCGGTCCTTCTACGAGGGCAAGATCGCCGTCGCGAAGTTCTTCGCCCACGAGGTGCTGCCGGGCGTCTCGGTGCAGCGCTCGCTGGCCGAGTCGGTCGACAAGGGTCTGATGGACCTGGACGAGGCCGCGTTCTAGGGGCTTCCCTCACAGCGCCCAGGGGGCCGGCCGTCCCATCCTCCAGCGGGGCGGCCGGCCCTCTGGGCTGTGCGCGCTCACGTCGTCATCGCTCGTCGTCACCGTTACCGCTCGTGGGTCATCGCTCGTCGTCACCGTCATCGCTCATCGTTATCGTCACCGCTCATCGTCATCGGACCGCCGCTCCCGCAGCGCTCGTTCGACCTCCTCGCGGGCCCACCGCCTCAGCTCCTCGCCCTGCGCGAGGAGCTCGTCGACCGACTCGCCACCGCCCTCCGGCGGGCGCGGGCGGGCCCTCAGCTTCTCCAGCAGATCCCGGCACGCCTCGTCCTCGGTGGCGAACCGGCTGGTGTCCCGGTCCAGGGACCGCTCCCGCAGGCCGGTCTCCCAGCCGCCGTCCGGAGCGGGCCGCAGGTAGTAGTACGCGTCCGGCTGCACCGGGATGTCCCGCACGCCCGGGATGTCGTACAGCGCCTCCGGCACCTGCTCGTCGCGGAGGGTCCGGACGAGTTCCGTTCTGTCCACCGGTCCAGGATCCGCCCTCAGTTGAGCGGGCGGAGATTACCGGCCGCGACAAGTTGGGGGATCGAAGGCCCGGTCAGATACTGCAGTCCGAAACCGGGTTGGCCGAACCAGGGCCGGATGGGGCCGCCCTCGACCAGGAAGGGTTCGGTGACCTCGTAGAGGTGATAGCCGTACGGATAGGCCGGGTCGAGGGTGTTGAGGTTGCTGGGCGGCAGCGCGCGCTCCGCGTAGGGCGTGCCCGCCGGGGCGAGGAAGTGGCCGAAACCGCTCCCGAACAAGTCGACCTTCTGACCGACCTTCAGCCGGACCGTGGTGTGCAGGGGCGAACCGTTGAGCAGGACCCAGCCGTCGGGGTAGGGGAACCACCAGCCGTTCGTCTGCTCATTCCAATAACAGTTGAGGAACGAGTGGGCGGTGGGGAAGTCGTCGAGTCGTTCATAGCCTTCGAGCATGTGCCCGATCGCGCCGTAGCGGGGGAGCTGAGCGGGTCCGAGCCGCCAGTCGCCCTGGTAGTAGCGGTCGAGCGGAGGATTCGGTGCGGTGTTGGTCCCCCCGATGCGGTTCGTGCTGGGACAGGGAGGGTGACCCTTGCTCTCGCCGTCCCCGCCGCCCCCCGGCCGCGGGCCGGGTGAGGGCGCCGCCGGCTCCGGAGACGCCACGGGGGCCAGCCCCGCGGTGAAGTCCGTGACGGGCTTTGCCATGGCCGGTCCGCCGGCACACAGCAGCAGCAGCGACCCCAGGACGACAAGCAGGTGTCGAAGAACGCGCATCCGGTATCCCCTCGAGTAACGACTCAGTGCGACGTTGCTTGATCACGGGGAATATCGACCGATTCACCCGACTTCTCGCCTTAGCTGACGTGCTTTCATCAGATTGGATCAACGTGACCCCACCGATGGCCGCCGCTCCCGTACCAGGGCGAGCCGGCCCCCGGCGAATCTATGCTGAGCACATGAGCGCACAACCCGGCATCGACCGCGGCCACACCGATGACCTGATGTCCTTCCTTCGCGCCAGCCCCTCGCCGTACCACGCCGTGGCGAGCGCCGCGGGGCGGCTGGAGAAGGCCGGGTTCCGCCGGATCGAGGAGACCGCGCCCTGGGACGGGACGGCCGGCGGGCGGTTCGTGCTGCGCGGTGGGGCGATCATCGCCTGGTACGTCCCGGAGGGGGCGGAGGCCGCCACTCCGTACCGGATTGTGGGCGCTCACACCGACTCTCCCAATTTGCGCGTGAAGCCCATTCCCGACACCGGTGCGCACGGCTGGCGGCAGATCGCCGTCGAGATCTACGGCGGGGCGCTGCTCAACACCTGGCTCGACCGCGACCTCGGGCTCTCCGGCCGGATCACCCTCAGGGACGGCTCCCACCATCTCGTCACCGTCGACCGGCCGTTGATGCGCGTCCCCCAGCTCGCCGTACACCTCGACAGATCGGTCAACGCCGAGGGCCTCAAGCTCGACAAGCAGCGCCATATGACGCCCATCTGGGGGCTCGGCGGCGTCGAGGAGGGCGACCTGATCCGCTTCGTCGCCGAGGAGACCGGGGTCGCGGCCGAGGAGATCGCCGGCTGGGACCTGATGACCCACAGCGTCGAGCCGCCCGCCTACCTCGGCCGGGACCGCGAGCTGGTCGCCGGGCCCCGGATGGACAACCTTGTCTCCGTGCACGCCGGTACGGCCGCGCTCATCGCCGCCACCCAGCAGGAGCTGCCGTACATCCCCGTGCTGGCCGCCTTCGACCACGAGGAGAGCGGCAGCCAGTCCGACACCGGCGCCGACGGCCCGCTGCTCGGCACGGTGCTGGAGCGCTCGGTCTTCGCCCGCGGCGGGGGGTACGAGGAGCGGGCGCGGGCCTTCGCGGGCACCGTCTGCCTGTCCTCCGACACCGGCCACGCCGTCCACCCCAACTACGCCGAGCGCCATGAGCCGGGCCACCACCCGCGGCCGAACGGCGGCCCGATCCTGAAGGTGAACGTCAATCAGAGATATGCCACCGACGGCGCCGGGAGAGCCGTCTTCGCCGCCGCCTGCGAGCGCGCCGGCGTCCCCTGGCAGAGCTTCGTCTCCCATAACTCGATGCCGTGCGGCACCACGATCGGACCGATCACCGCCGCCCGGCACGGTATCGCCACCGTCGACATCGGCATCGCGATCCTTTCCATGCACTCGGCCCGGGAGCTGTGCGGGGCACAGGACCCGCGGCTGCTGGCCAAGGCACTGCACGCCTTTCTGGGGGCTTGAGTTGGACTTCTCCCTGCTGGGTCCGGTAACCGTCACCGCGGGCCCGCAAGCAGCACCCGTCGAGCTTCCGCTGGGGCCCGCCAAACGGCGCAGCGTGCTGGCGATGCTGCTGCTGCGGCCCAACGCGACGGTGTCCGTGGAGCAGTTGATATCCAGCCTGTGGGAGGACGAGCCGCCCGCCCACGCCCGGACCGTCATCCAGGGCCATGTCTCCCGGCTCCGCGCGGCCCTGGCCGAGGGCGGCGCCGAGGACCACGGCGTCGAGCTGGCCACCCACAGCTCCGCCTATCTGCTGCGCATCCCCGATTCCCTGATCGACACCCAGCGCTTCGACCAGCTGACCGCCCAGGCCAGCCCGGAGTCCGCCCCCGGCGAGGCCGTCCAGCTGCTCCGGCAGGCGCTCGGCCTGTGGCGCGGCCCGGCGCTCACCGGGACCGTGGCCAGCCCGCCGTTCGCGGCGGCCGCGCACGCCCTGGAGGAGCGGCGGCTGAGCGCCGTGGAAGCCCTGGCGCGCGCCCACGAGGGCCTGGGCGAGTATGAGCAGGCGGTGCGCGCCCTGCACCCCGCCGCCGTCGCCAACCCGCTGCGCGAGGGGCTGATCGCCGCCCTGATGCTGGCGCTGTACCGCTCCGGACGGCAGTCCGACGCGATCGCCTGGTTCCACCGCACCCGACAGCTGCTCGACGACGACCTGGGGGTCGACCCGGGCCAGCGGCTGAGCGCCGCGTACCAGGAGATCCTGACGGCGGCCCCCACGGCGGACGGACCGCGGGGCGGCGCCGAGGCCGCCGGACAGCCGGGCGGCGCGGGGCAGCCGGGCGCACAGCAGGCGGCCACCCCGCAGCATCCGCTGTCCGCGGCCGCCCCGGCCCCCGCGCCCGAGCTGCTCCCCCGGCCCCCGGCGGGCTTCCACGGCCGGGGCGCGGAGCTGGCCGAGCTGACCCGGCTGACCCTGGGCACCGCCGAACCGGCCCAGGGCGGCGCCGCGGGCGACTCCGGCGGCTACCCCCAGGAGGGCGGTATCGCGCTGCTCAGCGGGCCCGCCGGGGTCGGCAAGACCGGTCTGGCGGTCCACTGGGGCCATGCCCACGCCGCCGCCTTCCCCGACGGACGGCTCTTCGCGGATCTGCGCGGCTTCAGCGGCGGCGAGGCGGTGCTGCCCGCCGAGGTGCTGCGCGAGTTCCTGCTGGCCCTCGGCACCCCGGCCGAGCAGATCCCCACCTCGACCGAGGCCGCGTCCGCGCTGTACCGCTCGCTGGCCGCCCGCCGCAGGCTGCTGGTGGTGCTGGACAACGCGGGCAGCTCCGCCCAGGTGCGCCCGCTGCTGCCCGGCGGACCCCACTGCGCCACGCTGGTCACCAGCCGCAGCAGGCTGGACGGGCTGATCGCCACCGACGCCGCCCGCCCGGTACGGCTGCACGCCCTCGGCCCCGAGGACGGGGTGGGCCTGCTGGGCGCGCTGCTGGGGCCCGCCCGGGTCGCCGAGGACCCGGAGGCCGCGCGGGAACTGGTGGCCCTGTGCGACGGGCTGCCGCTGGCGCTGCGCGCCGCCTCCGCCCAGCTGATGGCCCGGCCCCGCTGGCGGCTGGCCCGGCTGGCCACCGCGCTGCGCGACGAGCGCCGCCGGCTCGCGCTGCTGTCGGCGGAGGACACCGGAGTGGCCGCCGCGCTGCGCAATTCGGTGGCCCGGCTCTCGGCGGACGACGCACAGCTGCTGCGGGCCCTGGGCGCCGGTTTCGCGCGGGAGGTCAACACCGCCGAGGCGGCCGCGCTGTCGGGCGCGGACCCCGAGCTGATCCAGGACTCCCTGGAGCGGCTGGCGGAGATGCACCTGCTGGACGAGGAGGCCACCAACCGCTATGTGATGAGCGACCTGGTGAAGCTCTTCGCCCAGGGCGACGGCAGCGACCGCGACGCCCCGGGCGAAACATCCGGCGGAGCGGTCGGCGGACCCCCTGGCGGGCCGTCACAAGGGCCGTCACAAGGGGGCTGAGCAGCGGCGAACAGCGGGGCGTTAGCGAGGCGTTAGCGGGCGGCAGCCGTTCACCAGCCGAACGGCAGCGGGTCCGGACAGGCTTGAGCCGTACCGGAAAACGCCCGAACGCCCGCTGAGGGGAGACCCCGCCATGCCGCTCACCACCGCCCGCCTCGCCCACCGCGCCGGCACCCTGCGCTCGGTCGCTGCCGGACTGACCGTCGTCGCCGCGGGCATCACCCTCGCGGCGTGCGGCACCGCCGACGCGTCGGGCGTACGGACGGCCGGCGCGGCGGAGAGCATCGCCCCGGCCGTCCCCGCCGTCCCCGCCGCCCATGAGGACGGCCTCCAGGACGGCGCCCAGCGGTCCGCGCGGGACACGGCGGCGGGCGGGGCCGACGCCGGGGCCCAGGGCGGTCTGCGGGCCGACAGCGGCGCCGAGGGGGAGGCCGGGGTCTGCCGCCTCGACACGATGTCGGTGGGCGTCACCTCCGTCCCCCGCCCGGCCAACCACCTCCTGCTGGAGATCACCAACCAGTCCGGCACGACCTGCCGTCTCACCGGCTTCCCCTCGGTGCGGTTCGGCGACGCGAGCCCGGCCGTGCCGGAGGCCGCGGACACCCGGCCCCAGACGGTCGTCACGCTGGCCCCCGGCGAGAGCGGCTACGCGGGTCTGACCACCTCCGCGGCGGACGACCCGGCCGACAGCCGTAAGGCCACCGGGCTGACCGTCTCCCTCCCCGGCGAGGACGGCCGCCGCTCCGTCGACCTCCCCGGGGACTCGGTGGAGGTCGGCCGCGGGGCGGAGGTCGGCTACTGGCAGCGCGACGCGTCCGACGCCCTGCTCTGGTGACCGCCCATCCGGTGACGGCCCCCGTCCGGTGACCGCCCCCGCCCTTCCGCTCCGGCGACCGCTCGACTCCGAGCCCCCCCCCAGCCGGGGGGGGGGGGGGGGGGGGGCCCCCGGGGGGGGGGGGCCCGTCTCGTCATGTCCCACGGCATGGCCTTCCCCGTCCCGCATCTGGCCCTCTCCGTGGGCGTTTTGGCAGGTCGTCAGGGGTGGGTCCGGATGGGACGTCCCAAAGGACGGCTCGGCCCCCGGAATGCCCCGCCGCGCGGCCCAGAGTGGTTCCCGTCGCCGCGGCGGACGGCAGCCGCGGCCTGGACCGAGCGGTGCCGACACCAGGTCGGCACGCTCACCTAGGGGGAATCCAGACATGACACACTCCATCAGCCGCAACCGCCGGACCCTCCTGCGCAAGGTGCTCCCCGCGATCGCCGCGGCGGGCATCGGCGCCACCGGGCTCGTCGGCTGCTCGGGCGGGGACGGCACCGCGGGCCATGACACCAACAAGGCGGAGAAGGCCGGGAAGGTCGCCGAGAAGGGCGCGACGAGCCGCGACACCTCGGCCAAGAGCTCGGACAAGGGCGGGGGCGCCGCGCTCAAGCTGAAGACGACCACGGGTGAGTTCGGCACCAAGGCCGCGGCCACCGCCGACTTCCCCACCTGGGGCACCCGCTGGGTGGTCCACCAGACCGCCGACACCAGCTCCCCGTCCGTGGGCATGCTCAACAAGACCGCCCCGGGCCAGGACCGCATCACCGCCGACTTCCAGGTCGACACGGGGAAGAAGGTCTGCGAGGACGGGGCCTGCTCGACCTACATGGCCCATATCACCGGGCCGGTCAACGGCTTCGTGAGCGTCGTCGCGGTGGACATCCCGCAGGACTCCCTCCCCGGCGTCCCGGTGCAGAACGGCGGCGGTGAGCCGCCGCGGCCGCCGCAGCCCGGCGGCAGCCGCGCCGAGGCGCTTCAGCGGGCCGCCACCTGGCTGACCGCCGACAACGGCGGCCGGGTGCCCTACAGCCAGGCCAAGGTCTGGAAGGACGGCTACCGCCAGGACTGCTCGGGCTATGTCTCCATGGCGCTGGGCCTCCAGGCGCCCGGCACCAACACCGTGGGCCTCACCGGCTCCAGCATCACCAAGCCGATCGCCGTCAACGACCTCCGGCCCGGCGACCTGCTGATCGACGCCTCGGGGAACAACAACACCCGGCACGTCGTGATGTTCGAGAAGTGGAACGACGCCGCCCACACCTCGTACACCTCCTACGAGCAGCGCGGCGACTTCGGGACGGATCACGCGACCCGTCGCTATGGACTGGAACCGGGCAGCGAGTACAAGCCCTACCGGCCGCTGAAGTTCACGGACTGATGCGTTCCTGATCCGGTTCCGGTAACGAGCGGCACGTCCACCTCGGGGGTGTGGACGTGTCGCTCGGCATGTTCATGATCCACGTGCTGCAATGGTGTACGTGCCAGCGCATCCGAATCGCCCAGAGAACCCACGACGAAAGCCACTCGCCCCGCTTCCCGAGGAACTCTCCGGCCCGGTACGGGAATTCGTGACCGCACTGCGCCGGATGCACGGCGAACTGGGACTCAGTCTCAAGGAACTGGAGGGACGGCTGCCCGCGAGCCGATCCTCCCTCTCCCGCTATCTGCGCGGCCAGAGCCTCCCCGACGAGCGGCTCCTGATCCAGTGGGGCAAGCTCTCCTTCACCGCGGAGGACCGGCTGCCCGAGCTGGTGACCCTGCTGCACCGGGCCACCGAGGCCGAGGCCGCCATGGAGGCCGCCGACGGGCCGATGGCGTCCGGCGCCGCCCCGCCGGCCCCGGAGAAGGCCCGGGAGGGATCCCCGGGGCACCGGCCGTCCCGGCGTCGGCTGCGGCTCACGCTCGCGGCGGTGGGCACCGTCTTCGTCATCGGCGGGGCCACGGCCGGCGTGATCGCCTTACGGTCGTGGGGGGGGGGGGGGGCCGCGGCGGGGGGGGGGGGGGCCCCCCCCCCGCCCCCCCCCCCCCCCCCCCCCCCCCCCAACCCCCAACCCACCCCCCCAACACCCCGCCGCCCCGGGGGCCGAGCCC
>NZ_JBHYVB010000029.1:0-10235 GCF_042750115.1 Streptomyces sp. NPDC059455 | reverse complement strand
TCCCCGCCGCCGCCCACGCCCCCCGACCCCCACCCCCCCCCGCTCCCCCCCCCCCCGCGGGCCACCCACCCCGCGCAGGATCCGCGCCCGTCGCACGGCCCCGCCTCCCGCCCCCCCGCGCCCTCCCGCGCGCGACGCCCCCCCCCCTCCCCCCGCCCCCCCCACCGGCGCGGCGGGCTCCTCGCCCCTGGGCAACGCCCGGATCACCGTCTACAACGCCGAGAAGACCTGCCAGCACAAGCGCGTCCGCGAGTGCTCCCTGGGCCTGGCCGAGGATCCGTACCAGGCCTACCGCCCGTCGAACATCGTGGGCCGGGCCTGGCACGGCGATGCGCTGCGCGCCGACTGCCGCATCGCCAACGGCGTCACGGTGACCGACGAGGCGGGCGGGCACAGCAGCATGTGGTTCCGCGTCGCCAAGGACGGCAAGCGGATGTGGGTGCCGGGCATCCGGATCCGCCAGGACCAGGTGCAGTACTCCACGCTGCCCAACTGCCCGGACTGACCCCCGGTCAGGAACCCGGCCGGGCGGTTCCGGCCCTTCGGTTCAGTCGTCCATCCCGGCGAGGACCAGCGGCAGCCGGTTCGCGCCGCCCTCGGTGATCCGCACCGGGACGCCCCAGTCCTGCTGGTGCACATGGCACGCCGGGTACTCGTTCGCACCCGCGGCGGAGCCGCTATTGGGATCAGTGTCGTCACAGGAGGCGGCCATCGCCGAGACGTGCAGCACGCCCTCGGTCACGCCCTCCGTAAGGACGAGCTCACGGTTCAGATCCGTCCCCGCGCCGTCGCCCCCGGCCAGCAGCTCCGGCGGGGTGGAGCTGACCAGCAGCCGGGTGGAGGGGCCGTAGCGGGTGTCCAGCTTCTGCCCCTCGGGCGCCTGGAAGACCACGTCAAGACGGAGCGTCCCCGGGGCGATGTCGGTCGCGGCGCGCTGGGTGCGGTGGGCCACCGCCTCGACCCTTACGGCCTCCTCCGGCAGCCGCAGCCGGGTCAGCCGGTGCCGGGCGGACTCCACCACGACGATGTCCCCGTCGGCCAGGACCGCGCCGGAGGGCTCGCGCAGATCCGTGGCGAGCGTGGAGACCTCGCCGCTGGCCGGGTCGTAGCGGCGCAGCGCGTGGTTGTAGGTGTCCGAGATCGCCACCGAGCCGTCGGGCAGCGCGGTGACGCCCAGCGGATGCTGGAGCAGCGCAGAAACGGCGGCGCCGTCCCGGTGGCCGAAGTCGAAGAGCCCGGTGCCGACGGCCGTACGGACCGTGAAGCCCTTACCGTCGCGCTCGACGTAGCGCACCGCGGAGGTCTCGGAGTCCGCGATCCACAGCCGGTCCTCGGTCGCGGCGAGCCCGGAGGGCTGGGCGAACCACGCCTCCTCGGCCGGGCCGTCGACCAGGCCCTCGTTGGTGGTCCCGGCGGCGGCCCGTACGGTCCCGGTCTCCGGGTCGTAGGTCCACAGCTGGTGGACGCCCGCCATGGCGATCCACAGCCGGCCGGCGAACCAGGCCACGTCCCAGGGGGAGGACAGGTCGACCTCGCGGGCGGGCCCCTCGGTGGGCGACCCCTGCCACCACTGGCGGCCGGTCCCGGCGAGCGTGGTGACCTCGCCGGTGGCCGGGTCGTAGCGGCGCAGCGCGTGGTTCACGGTGTCGGCGACGGCCACGGTGCCGTCGGGGAGCAGGGCGAGCCCCTGGGGCTCGCTGAACCGCGCCCGCTCGCCCGTGCCGTCGGTAAGGCCGCGCTCGCCCGCGCCGATCCGCCGCACCACGCTCTCGCCGTCCGCCGCGAGCTCCACCAGCCGATGGCGGGTGGTGTCCGAGACGAGGAAGGTGCCGCCGGGCAGCAGCAGCGCCTTACCGGGGAAGCGGAGCTCGGTGGGGACCGGCTCCGGGGGCACGTACGGGCCGTCGCCGCGCCGCAGGGTGCCCTTGGCGGCGTGCTCGGCCTCCAGCTGCCCCACGAGGGTCTCCAGGGCGTGGGCGTGGCCCTCGCCCGCGTGCTGGGCGACCACATAGCCCTCGGGGTCGATGACGACGAGGGTGGGCCAGGCCCGCACCGCGTACTGCTTCCAGGTGGCCAGCTCGGGGTCGTCGAGGACCGGGTGGTGCACCTCGTAGCGCTCGACCGCGTCCACGACCGCCTGGTGCTCGGCCTCGTGGACGAACTTCGGCGAGTGCACGCCGACGATCACCACGGTGTCGCGGTGCTTCTCCTCCAGCTCGCGAAGTTCGTCCAGGACATGCAGGCAGTTCACACAGCAGAACGTCCAGAAGTCGAGGATGACGATGCGTCCTCGCAGGTCGGTGAGGGTGAGGTCGGTACCGCCGGTGTTGAGCCAGCCGCCCCGGCCGATCAGCTCGGGGGCGCGGACGCGTGCACGTGAAGCCATATCCGTATGAAACAGCAGTCCCGGTCGTGCCATTCCCTCGCCCCCGGCGGCTTTCCACCGATGCGTACGGGTACGTCCGGAGATAAGGCCGGGGCGGGCGCACACTACCATCGCGGGCAGGCCGCGAGCCGCCGATCCGGGCCTACGATCAGACCGGAAAGCACTGCCCGTGCGCTCGTGGGCAGCGTAACTTGAACGCACACACCAGCACCCAGCCCGCGCACCAACCGCCCGAGGGGTCCCGTGACCGTCCATCCCAGCCTTCAGACCTCCATCGACGCCTGGACGCACTCCATCGACGCGATAACGGAGTTGGTCAACCCGCTAGCGGAGAGCGAGTGGAACCGCGCCACCGAGTGCCCGGGATGGTCGGTGCGGGACGTCGTTTCGCATGTGATCGGCCTCGAATGCGAGATGCTCGGCGATCCCCGCCCCATCCACACCCTGCCGCGCGACCTCTACCACGTCACCAACGAGCTGTCGCGGTACATGGAGGTCCAGGTCGACGTACGGCGCTGCCACACCGCGCCCGAGATGACCTCCGAGCTGGAGTACACCGTCATCCGGCGGGGCCGCCAGCTGCGGAACGAGAAGCGCGAGCCGGACGCCATGGTGCGCTGGCCCGGCGGCACCGAGGTGGCGCTGGGGGAGGCCCTGACGCGGCGGGTCTTCGACATCTGGGTGCACGAACAGGATCTGCGCCGGGCCCTGAACAAGCCGGGCAACCTCGACTCGCCGGGCGCCACGATCACCCGTGATCTGCTGCTGTCGGGGCTGCCGAAGGTGGTCGCCAAGGACGCGGGCGCGGCGCCCCATTCGGCCGTCGTCTTCGATGTGCACGGCCCGATGGAGTTCATGCGGACGGTCCGGGTCGACCCGGACGGCCGGGGCAGCATCGACGGCAGCGTCTCGCTGGGGCCGACGGTGACCCTCGCCCTGGACTGGGAGACCTACGTCCGGCTGGCCTGTGGGCGGGTGCGGCCCGAGGCGGTCTCGGAGCGGCTGAAGATCGAGGGCGACCAGCAGCTGGCGGAGGCGATCCTCCAGAACTTCGCGGTCACGCCGTAGCGCTCCGGGCTCCGGGGACCGGAGGGCCACGGCGTCACGCCGGTACGTGCACCGCCTCGACGCGGCTCGCGACCACGCGCTCGCGCTCCCGGCGGTGCGCCCGTCCGCGCAGCCGCAGGATCTGGATGACGCCGAGCGCCTGCAGCACGAACACCGAGGCGAACGCGATCCGGAAGTTCTCGCCGGTCAGGTCCAGCAGGACGCCGACGGCCAGCAGAGTGGTCATCGAGGCCGTGAAGCCGCCCATGTTGACGATTCCCGAGGCGGTGCCGGTCCGCTCGGGCGGATTCGCGGGCCGGGCGAAGTCGAAGCCGATCATCGACGCGGGCCCGCAGGCCCCGAGCACCGCACACAGGACGATCAGCAGCCACATGGGCGCGTGGGTGGACGGCCAGAACAGCACGGTGCCCCACAGCAGCGCGGTGGCGCCGACCGTGCCGAGGGCCAGCGGGGCGCGGGCGGCGTGGTGCCGGGCGATGACCTGCCCGTAGACCAGGCCGACCGCCATGTTGGACAGCACCACCAGGGTCAGCAGCTGACCCGCGGTCGCCCGGGACAGCCCCTCGGCCTCGACCAGGAACGGCATCCCCCACAGCAGCAGGAACACCATCGCCGGGAACTGGGTGGTGAAGTGCACCCACATGCCCAGCCGGGTGCCGGGCTCGCGCCAGGCGTCCGCGATCTGCCGGCGGACGTAGTCGGCGCCCATATGGGAGGCGGGCGCGGGCTCGAAGCCCTTCGGGTGGTCCTTGAGGAAGAGCAGCACCAGGACGAAGACGGCCACCCCGCCGAGCGCGCTGCCCGCGAAGGTCGTGGTCCAGCCGGCGCTGTGCAGCGCGCGGGCGATCACCAGGGTGGAGATCAGGTTGCCCGCCATCCCGAAGAGCGCCGCGACCTGGGCGATCATCGGCCCCCGGCGGGCCGGGAACCAGCGCGAGCCGAGCCGCAGCACGCTGATGAAGGTCATCGCGTCACCGCAGCCGAGCAGCGCCCGGGAGACCAGCGCCATCGTGTACGAGTGGGAGAACGCGAAGCCGAACTGGCCCAGGGTGAAGAGCACCACGCCGAGCATGAGCACCTTACGGGTGCCGAGACGGTCGACCATGAGCCCGACCGGTATCTGCATCCCGGCGTAGACCAGCACCTGGAGGATGGAGAAGGTCGACAGCGCCGAGGAGTTGATGTGGAAACGCTCGGCGGCGTCGATACCGGCGACACCGAGGCTGGTGCGATAGGTGATGGCGACGAAGTAGACGGCGACGCCCAGGCTCCATACGGCGACGGCACGACGTCCGCCGGGTGGATCACCGGGCAACTGGGCCGAGGTCATCGCGCCTCACCCCGGGCGAGGTTGTTCACCCAGCTGATGTGGCGCTGCACCAGCCCGGACGCGAAACCGGCGTCCCCGGCGCGCAGGGCCTGGAGGATCTCCGTGTGCTCGGTGATGTTCTTGGCGATGCGGTCGGGCTCGGCGTGCATGGTGGCCACACCCATCCGCAGCTGGCGGTCCCTCAACTGGTCGTACAGCTGCGCCAGGATGGCGTTTCCCGCCGCCCGGACGATCGCCGCGTGGAAGCAGCGGTCGGCGGCGGCGAAGGCGGCCAGGTCCCCGGCCGCGGCGTGCACCCGCTGCTCCTCCAGGATCTCCTCGAGCCGGGCCAGCAGCCGCCCACCGGCCGGGACGACCTTGGCGACCGCGTGCTGCTCCACCAGCAGCCGGGTCTCGACCACGTCCGCGATCTCCTGGGAGGAGACCGGCAGCACCAGGGCGCCCTTCTTCGGATAGAGCTTGAGCAGCCCCTCGGCCTCCAGGCGCAGCAGCGCCTCCCGCACGGGGGTGCGGGAGACCCCGACGGCGTCCGCGAGTTCGCCCTCGCTCAACAGTGTGCCGCCCTCGTAGCGGCGGTCGAGGACGGCTTGTTTGACGTGGTGGTAGACGCGTTCGGCGGCAGGGGGCGGCTTGGTGGCCGTATCGGCGGGACTCATGATGCGCACATCATAGATACAAGATGCATGCGCACTCATCCCCCGTCCGCGATGCGGACGGGGGATGAGTATCAGAAGGTGATCAGGCCCATGTGATCAGGCGCTTGGGACGCTCCAGGACGGCCGCGACGTCCGCGAGCACCTTGGAGCCCAGTTCGCCGTCGACCAGCCGGTGGTCGAAGGAGAGCGCCAGCGTGGTCACCTGGCGCGGCTTGACCTCGCCCTTGTGGACCCACGGCTGGAGCTTGACCGCGCCGAAGGCGAGGATCGCCGACTCCCCGGGGTTGATGATCGGGGTGCCCGCGTCGATGCCGAAGACGCCGACGTTGGTGATGGTGATCGTGCCGCCGGACATCGCCGCCGGGGTGGTCTTGCCCTCACGGGCGGTGGTGACCAGCTCACCCAGGGCGGACGCCAGTTCGGGCAGGGTCTTGGCGTCGGCGTCCTTGATGTTGGGGACGATCAGCCCGCGCGGTGTCGCCGCCGCGATGCCCAGGTTGACGTAGTCCTTGTAGACGATCTCCTGGTTGTCCTCGTCCCAGGTGGCGTTGATGTCCGGATTGCGCCGGATGGCTACCAGCAGGGCCTTGGCGACCAGCAGCAGCGGGTTGACCCGCAGCCCGGACAGCTCCGGGTCCTGCTTGAGGTCGGCCACGAGTTTCATCGTGCGGGTCACGTCGACCGTCACGAACTCGGTCACATGCGGGGCGGTGAAGGCGCTGTGGACCATCGCCTGCGCGGTGGCCTTCCGTACGCCCTTCACGGGCACCCGGCGCTCCCGGCCCTCGACGGCCTTGACGGCCGTGGACGGGGCCGCCACGGGCGTCTCCCGGGCCGCCTGGACGGCCTCGGCGGCCGCGTGGACGTCCTCGCGGGTGATGATCCCGTCCGCCCCGCTCGGGGTGACCGTCTCCAGGTCGATGCCCAGATCCTTGGCCAGCTTGCGGACCGGGGGCTTGGCCAGCGGCCGCGCGGTCCGGCCGCTGCCGTTCAGCTCGGGCGAGGGCGAGGGCGAGGGCGCGGGCGCGGCCTCGGGGCGCGCGGGCGCGGGAGCGGGCTCCTGGGGCGCTGCCCCGGCGGAGGGGGCGGGCGCCGACCGCTGGAGGCCCGGCAGCGGCTTGCGCGGACGGCGCTTGGTGGAGGCGGGCGCCGCCCCGTAGCCGACCAGATTGGCCTGGCGGCCCGCCTTCTCCTCGGGCTCGGCGGCGGCCGGCTGCTCGGCGGCGGGGGCCTCGGCGGGAGCGGCCTGGGGTGCCGCCTCCCCCGCTCCGGGGTTGGTGTCCACCGAGATGATGGGCGTGCCCACGTCCACGGTGCTGCCCTCGTCGAAGCGCAGCTCGTGCACCACGCCGTCGAAGGGGATGGGCAGCTCGACGGCGGCCTTGGCGGTCTCGACCTCGCACACCACCTGACCGTCGGTCACGGTGTCGCCCGGCGCCACGAACCACTTGAGGATCTCGGCCTCGGTCAGCCCCTCGCCCACATCGGGCATCTTGAACTCACGGAAGCGCTGTTCGACTGCGGTCATCGTCACGATCTCCTCAAGCCCTTCAGTACGCCAACGCGCGGTCTACGGCGTCGAGCACCCGGTCCAGCCCCGGAAGGTACTCGTCCTCGAGCCGTGACGGCGGGTACGGCGAGTGGAAGCCGCCGACCCGCAGCACCGGCGCCTGGAGGTGATAGAAGCACCTCTCGGTGATGCGCGCGGCGATCTCCGACCCGGTACCCAGGAATACCGGTGCCTCGTGGACGACGACCAGCCGCCCCGTCCGCTCCACGGAACGCTGGATCGAGTCGAAGTCGATCGGCGACATCGACCGCAGGTCCAGGACCTCGATCGACTTGCCCTCCTCGGCGGCGGCCGCGGCGGCGTCCAGGGCGACCTTCACCATCGGGCCGTAGGCCGCGAGCGTCAGGTCCGACCCTGGCCGCACCACCCGGGCGGCGTGCAGCGGGCCGGGGATCGCGGCGGTGTCGACCTCGGACTTGTCGTGGTAGCGGCGCTTGGGCTCGAAGTAGATCACCGGGTCATCGCTGTCGATGGCCTGCTGCAGCATCCAGTAGGCGTCGGAGGCGTTGGCCGGCGAGACCACCTTCAACCCCGCCACATGCGCGAACAGCGCCTCCGGCGACTCGCTGTGGTGCTCCACCGCGCCGATGCCGCCGCCGTACGGAATGCGGACGACGACCGGCAGCTTCACCTTGCCGAGCGAGCGTGCGTGCATCTTGGCGAGCTGGGTGACGATCTGGTCGTAGGCGGGAAAGACGAAACCGTCGAACTGGATCTCCACCACCGGGCGGTAGCCGCGCAGCGCGAGCCCGATCGCGGTGCCCACGATGCCGGACTCGGCGAGCGGGGTGTCGATGACCCGGTCCTCGCCGAAGTCCTTCTGGAGCCCGTCGGTGACGCGGAAGACGCCTCCCAGCTTGCCGACGTCCTCGCCCATGATCAGGACCTTGGGGTCGGTCTCGAGGGCAGTCCGCAGGGACGCGTTGATCGCCTTGGAGAGCGACATCTTCTCGGCGGCCATGTCAGATGCCTTCCTCAGCGGTGACGAACGAAGCCTGGTACTCGGCGAACTGCGCCCGCTCCTCGTCGACGAGGGCGTGCCCATCGGCGTAGATGTGCTCGAACATCGCCATGTCCTCGGGGTCGGGCATGGCCCGTACCGCGTCCCGAACCCGTTTGGCCAGCGCGTCGCTCTCCCGCTCGAGGTCGGCGAAGTACGCGTCGTCCGCCAGGCCCTCGCGGGTCAGCAGGGTGCGCAGCCGCAGGATCGGGTCCTTGGTCTCCCACAGTTCCCGCTCCTCGGGCGAGCGGTAGCGCGTGGGGTCGTCGGAGGTGGTGTGGGCGCCCATGCGGTAGGTGAACGCCTCGATGAGCATCGGGCCCTGCCCGGTGCGCGCCCGCTCCAGCGCGGCCTTGGTGACGGCCAGACAGGCGAGCACGTCATTGCCGTCCACCCGCACCCCGGGGAAGCCGAAGCCCTGGGCACGCTGGTAGAGCGGCACCCGGGTCTGCTTCTCGGTGGGCTCGGAGATGGCCCACTGGTTGTTCTGGCAGAAGAAGACGACCGGGGCGTTGTAGACCGCGGAGAAGGTGAACGATTCGGCGACATCGCCCTGGCTGGAGGCGCCGTCGCCGAAGTAGGCCAGGACCGCGGCGTCCGCGCCGTCCTTGGCCACGCCCATCGCGTAGCCGGTCGCGTGCAGCGTCTGCGAGCCGATCACGATGGTGTACAGGTGGAAGTTGTTGCTGTTCGGGTCCCAGCCGCCGTGGTTCACCCCACGGAACATCCCCAGCAGATTGGTCGGGTCGACGCCCCGGCACCACGCCACACCGTGCTCGCGGTAGGTGGGGAAGACGTAGTCGGCGTCGTTCAGCGCCCGGCCGGAGCCGATCTGCGCCGCCTCCTGGCCGAGCAGCGAGGCCCACAGGCCCAGTTCGCCCTGGCGCTGCAGGGTGGTGGCCTCACCGTCGAACCGCCGTGTCAGCACCATGTCCCGGTACAGACCGCGCAGCTCCTCCGGGGTGGGGTCGATGGCGTACTCGGGGTGCTCGACACGCTCGCCCTCGGGGGTCAGCAGCTGTACGAGTTCGGTCTGGTCCGCAGGCTGCTTCTTGGTGTCCCGCGCGCTGGTGCTGCGCTTGGCTCCGCTGCGGCGCGGCTTGCGCGCGGCAGTGCTCTCCACGGTCACGTGTGCTCCTCCGTCTGTCCGGCCCCCGGGATCCGCCGGCGGCCAGTTGCGGCTCGCCCGTTCCGCCACGGCACACGGGGTGGGTGCGCCGGAGCATGGCCGGGCGTGACAGGTTCCCGGCGGCTGGCCCTGCACAAGGCACGTTACCCAGTGCGTCGCATGTCTGCGAAACCCCACCTGACCTGCAATTTTGCTTGGATTTCCAAGTAAATCGCGTGCGTGGGGAAACTTCCACTGGTCACAGCCCCGCAGGCCACCGGACAAGCGCACGGTATCCCGCTGGGCAACGACGCGGGAAGACTTCGTGTGTGAGACTGGATCCGTGCGCGAAGAAGGAAAAATAAGGATTTTCCTGGTCGACGACCATGAAGTCGTCCGACGCGGCGTACGAGACCTGCTCGCGGGCGAGCCGGACATGGAAGTGGTCGGCGAGGCGGGCACCGCGGCCGACGCCCTGGCCCGCATCCCGGCCGTCCGCCCGGACGTCGCCGTCCTCGACATCCGGCTGCCCGACCGCAGCGGAGTCGAGGTCTGCCGGGAGATCCGCGCCCGGGACGAAAGCGTCCGCTGCATGATGCTCACCTCCTTCGCCGACGACGAGGCGCTCTTCGACGCCATCATCGCGGGCGCCTCCGGCTATGTCCTGAAGGACATCCGCGGCGACGAACTGCTCGCCGCGGTCCGGGACGTGGCCGCAGGCCGGTCACTGCTCGACCCGGTGGCCACCGCCCGGGTGCTGGAACGGCTGCGCGGCCAGACAGCGCCCCAACCGGACGACCAGCTCGCCGCCCTCACCGAGCAGGAGCGCCGGATCCTGCTGCTGATCGGGGAGGGGCTCACCAATCGGGGGATCGGCGAGCGGCTGCATCTCGCCGAGAAGACGATCAAGAACTATGTCTCCAGCCTGCTCTCCAAGCTGGGCATGGAACGCCGCTCGCAGGCGGCGGCGTACGTCGCCCGGATGCAGGCGACGCAGGCGCAGAAGCGGTAGCGCTGGCGCTGGAAGTGTCGCGATGCGTCGTCGGCCGACTGCGGCGCCGTCGTGGCTGGTCGCCCACGCGGCGGAGCCGCACATCGACACAGCCGCGGCGGAGCC
>NZ_JBHYVB010000028.1:74231-78870 GCF_042750115.1 Streptomyces sp. NPDC059455 | reverse complement strand
GGGCTTGGCCCTGGACCCCGGGGTCTGCGGCGAAGCCCCCACGCGGCGGAGCCGCATATCGTCAGGTGTCGGGAAGGGGCGGGGAGGGGAAAGCCCGCCGCAGGCGCCACGACCCACCAAACGCCCCGATCCACCAAGCGCCACGACCCACCAAGCACCACGTACCCCTCGGCCCGACTCAGGCAAGCACGGTGCGCACCATACGGGCCACGTCCGCCGCCGGGGCGGGAGACACCACGTACGACAGGGCCAGCCTGGCGACCGCCTCACAGGCCAGCGGCAGCTCGACCGCGCCGGGCGGCCAGTCGCCCTCCAGCAGCCGCACCGCCCGGTCCCGCGCCTCGCCGAGCAGCTCGCCCGGCGCGGGCAGCGGCTCCGGCTCCCCCGGCCGTGCCGCCCTTACGGACGTCACGGACGTCACGGACGTCGGCAGCCGCTCGTTCCAGCAGCCCGTGAGCACCGCCCGCACCAGCGGGTTCTCGGTCGCCGAGCGGACCGTCCACACCGCCGCGGCGGCCAGCCGCTCCCTGGGGGCCGCCGAGCCGGACACCCCGGACAGCGCCCGATCGACCCCGCGCAGATACGCGTCGGCCTCGCGCCGCACCAGAGCGCGGGCGAGGCCCTCCTTGCTGCCGAACTCGTTGTAGAGGGTCTGCCGGGAGACCCCGGCCGCCGCCGCGACCTCGGACATCTTCACCCTCGCCCATGGACGGCGCTCGAGCGCGGCGAAGGCCGCGTCGAGTAAGGATTCACGCGCTGCGGGCATCGTCGCCTCCCAGAGCGGGCATCGCCGCCTCCCGGCCCCCGGCATGTGCCCGACAGAATTGACGGACCGCCAGATGAAGTCAAGAGGCCCGCACAAGAGTCCCGTACGTGCGGGCCGTCCAGCCGAAGTCCCCTGGTCGTTGTGGAGTCGTGTAGCTCCGCGTCTTTTCCTGTCGATACTGTTCGGCCATGCCCGACTACCACGATGACCTGCGTCTCGCCCATGTTCTCGCCGACGCCGCCGACGCGACCACGATGGAGCGGTTCAAGGCACTCGACCTCAAGGTCGAGACAAAACCCGATATGACGCCGGTGAGCGAGGCCGACAAGGCGGCCGAGGAGCTGATCCGTACCTCGCTCCAGCGCGCCCGGCCGCGCGACGCGGTGCTCGGCGAGGAGTTCGGCAGCGAGGGCAGCGGTCCGCGGCGCTGGGTGGTCGACCCGATCGACGGCACCAAGAACTACGTACGCGGGGTTCCGGTCTGGGCCACCCTGATCGCCCTCATGGAGCGCGGTGAGGGCGGCGACCGGCCGGTCGTCGGGGTGGTCTCCGCACCGGCGCTGGGACGGCGCTGGTGGGCCGCCGAGGGGCTCGGGGCGTACACCGGGCGCAGCCTGTCCTCCGCGAGCCGGCTCGCGGTCTCGAAGGTGAGCAACCTGTCCGACGCCTCGTTCGCGTACTCCTCGCTCAGCGGCTGGGAGGAGCGCGGCAGGCTGGACGGCTTCCTCGATCTGACCCGCGCCTGCTGGCGCACCCGTGGCTACGGCGACTTCTGGCCGTACATGATGGTGGCCGAGGGCTCGGTGGACATCTGCGCCGAACCGGAATTGTCGCTGTGGGACATGGCGGCCAACGCGGTGATCGTCCAGGAGGCAGGCGGCCGCTTCACCGGACTCGACGGCGTACCCGGCCCGAACAGCGGCGATGCGGCGGCGTCCAATGGGCTGCTGCACGGGGTGATGCTGGACTACCTGCGGCCCTGAGAGGCCTTCCGGGGGCTGACCGGAGCATGAACCGGAGCGCGGGGCGCGCTCAGCGGCAGATCGGCTTCCGCGCGCCCTTGTTGGACCCACCAAGGCATGTGAACATGAGAATCCAGGACCTTGTGAACTTGTGAATCCTTTCTCTAATGGGATCTGGGATTCACCAAGGAGGTGGCTCCATCCATGCCCATGCACGTCCGTGACGCCATGAGCTCGGTGGTCCTCACCATCGGCCCCGCTCATACGCTCCGCCAGGCCGCCCGGCTGATGTCGGCCCGCCGGGTGGGATCGGCCATCGTGCTCGATCCCGACACCAGCGGCCTGGGGATTCTCACCGAGCGCGACATCCTCAACTCCCTGGGGGCGGGCCAGGACCCCGACCAGGAGGCCGCACACGACCACACCACCGCCGATGTCGTCTTCGCCGCCCCCGGGTGGACGCTGGACGAAGCGGCCCGCGCGATGTCCCAGGGCGGCTTCCGCCATCTGATCGTCCTCGACGCGGGCGACCCGGTCGGGGTGGTGTCGGTGCGCGACATCATCCGCTGCTGGGCCCCGACGCCCCAGCCCGTACCGGCGTAAGGGCCTGGCGCACCGCGCCCGGCACACGAACCGGCACTCAAAGAGGCACACGAAGAGGCCGGAGCCCAACGGCGTCCGGCCTCTTCGGTCAATACGGCAAGCGTCCGTCAGCCGCGCAGGGCCTGGACCGCGGCCTCCAGCCGCTTGCCGTAGTCGGCGTCCGCCTTGCGGAAGTTCTCGATCGCCCGCTGTGCGATGTCATCGCGGGAGACCTTGGCGATGAACTGCGCCAGATTCTCGATCAGGCGCTCCTTCTCGTCGTCCGACATCAGCCGGTAGAGGTTGCCCGCCTGGACGAAGTCGTCGTCCTCGGCGTGCGAGGGGGCCTCGTGGTCCCCGGTCCGGCCGGACACCGGGGACGGCTGCCACAGCGCCTGGCCGGTCTCGGCCGGGCCGCCGAAGCTGTTGGGCTCGTAGTTCTTGGCGCCCGCGTGACGGCCGTCGTACATGAAGCCGTCCCGGCCGTACGTGCGCGCCTCGGCCGCGTGCGGACGGTTCACCGGCAGGTGGTCGGCGTTGATGCCGACGCGGTAGCGGTGGGCGTCGCCGTACGCGAACAGGCGGCCCTGGAGCATCTTGTCCGGGGACGGGCCGATGCCCGGCACGAAGTGGGCGGGCGAGAAGATCGACTGCTCGACCTCGGCGAAGATGTTCCGCGGGTTGCGGTTGAGCTCCAGCTTGCCGATCTCGATCGGCGGGTAGTCCTCGTGCGGCCAGACCTTGGTCAGGTCGAACGGGTTGAAGCGGTAGTTCGCCGCATCGGCCGCCGGCATGATCTGCACCTGCACGGTCCAGGTCGGGAAGTCACCCCGCTCGATGGCCTCGCGCAGATCGCGCTGGTGGCTGTCGGGGTCCAGGCCGGAGGTCTCGGCCGCCTCGGCGGCGGTGAGGTTCTTGATGCCCTGGTCGGTCTTGAAGTGGTACTTCACCCAGAAGACCTCGCCCGCGGCGTTGTTCCACTGGTAGGTGTGCGAACCGTAGCCGTTCATGTGGCGGTACGAGGCGGGGATGCCGCGGTCGCCGAACAGCCAGGTCACCTGGTGGGTGGCCTCGGGCGAGAGCCCCCAGAAGTCCCAGACGTTGTCCGCCTCCTGCGAACCGGTGTACGGGTCGCGCTTCTGGGTGTGGATGAAGTCGGGGAACTTGATGGCGTCCTTGATGAAGAACACCGGGGTGTTGTTCCCGACCAGGTCGTAGTTGCCGTCCTCGGTGTAGAACTTCAGCGCGAAACCGCGCGGGTCGCGCACCGCGTCCGCCGAGCCGAGGTTGCCGGCGACCGTCGAGAAGCGCAGAAACGTCTCGGTCTGCTTGCCGACCGCGGAGAGGAACGCCGCGCGGGTGTACTCCGTCACATCCGCGGTCACGGTGAAGGTGCCGTACGCACCGGCACCCCGCGCGTGCACGATCCGCTCCGGGATCCGCTCGCGGTTGAAGTGGGCGAGCTTCTCGATCAGGTGCTGGTCCTGGATGAGGACCGGACCGCCGACGCCCGCCGTCTCGCTGTTCTGGTTGTCCGCCACCGGAGCCCCGGACTCCGTGGTCAGCGGACCAGTGATGTCGTCCTGGACCGTCACGTGCGCCTCCTGCGTACTCGCATTCTGTCCCTTGGTCTGGGGCTGGGCTCGATCCTACATTGGACATTGTCTAAGTCAAGAAGGGTTTGAGACTCGTACCGGGTCTGGTCAAGGACTCGTCCGCTGCTACCCTTGTCCTTATCTGACTGATAGGTGAATGGCATGAGTGACCTGCTGGAACGGCTCAGGGGACGCGGCTGGAGGCTGACGGCGCAGCGGCGTGTCGTCGCCGAGGTCCTCGACGGGGACCACGTGCACTACACCGCCGAAGAAGTCCACGCGCTGGCGGCCGAGCGACTGCCCGAGATCTCCCGCGCGACCGTGTACAACACCCTCGGCGAGCTCGTCACGCTCGGCGAGGTGATCGAGGTCAGCACGGACGGCAGAGCCAAGCGCTACGACCCGAACGCGCATCACGCGCATCAGCATCTGGTGTGCGCGCGGTGCGGCACCATCCGCGATGTCCACCCCTCCGGCGACCCGCTCGCCGACCTGCCCACGCAGGAGCGCTACGGCTTCGCGGTCTCCGCGGTCGAGGTGACGTACCGGGGACTGTGCCCCGACTGCGCCGCCTGAGACCCGAGGGGCGCGGCGCGAGCGGCGCGGATCACGACCGTAAGGCCGTGACGGCGACCGTAAGGCCGCGACAGACGAAAGGCCCCGATCGCTGTGGTTGAGGGCCGTAGTGGTGGTAGGGGGGGACGGTATTGTTAAATAGGGCTCTGGGTTATGTT
>NZ_JBHYVB010000028.1:62456-74221 GCF_042750115.1 Streptomyces sp. NPDC059455 | reverse complement strand
CACTCAACCCCCACTAATCCTTCACCCCCCCTACCTTGTTGTAGCGGCCCAGTCGTCGTGGTAGCGGGGACAGGATTTGAACCTGCGACCTCTGGGTTATGAGCCCAGCGAGCTACCGAGCTGCTCCACCCCGCGTCGTTGTGTAGCAACCTTAACCCGGGGTGGACGGCAGGAGCAAACCGGTTACCGAGGGGCCCCGCCGGTGGGGCCCCTGAAGGGCACGGGGCTGTGTCGATGTGCGGCCCCGCCGCGTGGGCGCGATCAGCCACGACGACGCCGCGGACGATCGACGGCAGGTCGGGGCGCTTCTTCCAGCGGAGCGCTCGGGCAGAGCGCTCAGGCCGTGAGCTCCTGCTGGAGCGCCTCTCGCAGCCGGGCCGCGCGCTCGGCGACCTCCGCGGGCCCCAGCTCGACCGCCCGCGCACACCACCGCTGCCCCTCGGCGAGCGCCCCGCGACGGGCCGCCAGCAGCGCGAGCCGCAGCGCGGCCCGGCCGTGCCCCGACTCGGCGGCACGCGTCCACCACAGAGCGGCCTCCGGCTCGCTGCCCTCCCGGGCCAGCAGCAGCCCCAGGTTGAACGCGCCGTTGCTGCTGCCCGCCTCGGCGGCCACGCGGTACCAGCGGGCGGCCTCGACCACATCGCCGCGCGCGGCCGCGAACATGCCCACCCGCACCTGGGCCCGCCGGTGGCCCTGACGGGCGGCGCGCTCGTACCACTCCTCGTACTCGGGGACGTGCGGCCCGGAGCCGTTGTCCGCCGGCGGGGTCGGGAAGCGCGTCCCGGACGAGTTGCCGAAGCCGGTGCCGGTCGCCGGCTCGCCGCCGACCGAGGAGCGGTCCAGCAGCGCGGCCAGCCGGAAGGCGCCCTCGGCGCTGCCGCCGCCCGCGGCGCAGCGCAGATGGCGCTCGGCGCCCTGGAGGTCGCCCTCCCGCTGGAGGGCGAGGCCGACCTGCAGCGCGGCCTCGGTGTGCCCGGCGGCGGCGGCCCGCTCGTACCACTGCCGGGCCGCCCGGTCCTCGCCCCGGCCCGCGTGCAGGATCCCCAGGTTGAACGCGGCGTCGACGCTGCCCGCCTCGGCCGCCTTGGAGAACCACGGCTCGGCGCCCGCCGCGTCGCCGCGCTGCAGCAGCATCACGGCGACGGCGTTGGCGGCCTCGCGGTGGCCCGCGTAGGCGGCGCGGCGGTACCACTGCTCGGCCTGGGCGGTGCGGCCCTGCTCGGCGCAGAGCAGCCCGAGGTTGTAGGCGCCGTTGATGTCCCCGGCGTCGAGCGCGGCGCGGTACCAGCGCTCGGCGGTCTGGGTCTCGCCGCGGTCGGCGTGGAGCGCGCCCAGCGCGTTGGCGGCGTTGCCGTCGCCGTCCTGGGCCGCCCGGTGCCACCAGACGGCGGCGCTGTCGGTGTCGCCCGCGTCACGCAGCAGGAAGCCCAGCGCGCAGGCGGCACGGGCCTCGCCGTCCTTGGCGGACATCAGGTACCAGCGCCCGGCCTCCTTGGTCTCACCGCGCTTCTCCAGCAGCGTGCCGAGGTGGAGGGCGGCGCGCCGGTGGCCGCGCGCGGCGGCCTGCCGGTACCACTGCTCGGCCTCTTCCCGGCCGCCCCCGTCGGCGCCACGGCGGCGCTCGGCCGCCGGCTCGTCCCCCTCGTCGACACGGTCGTCCAGGATGCGGGCGAGGCGGTACGCGGCCTCGCGGTGGCCGCGCTCGGCGGCCGTGCGGAACCAGCGCTCGGCCCCGATGTCGCTGCGGTGCTCCAGCAGATCGCCCAGCGCGTACGCGCCCAGGGTGTGGCCGGACTCGGCGGACTGGCGCAGCCAGTACTCGGCGGCGGGCTCGTCGCCCCGCTCGCGGTGATGACGGCCCAGGGCGTGGGCCGCGGCGGGGGATCCGGCGACGGCGGCTATGCGCCACCAGCCGGCGGCCTCGTCGGCATAGCCGCGCTGGTGCAGCAGAACGCCGAGGTTGTTGGCGGCGGCGCGATCGCCCGCCGCAGTGGCCCCCCGCAGCTGCGGTTCGGCGCCGTCGAGGTCGCCGCGGCGCAGCAGCAGCGCGCCGAGCGCGCTCATCGCGGCGGTGTCACCGCCCTCGGCGGCACGACGGTGCCGGGTCTCCTCCTCGGCATCGTCGTGCGCGTGCGCAAAACGCCCTGTCTCCAACAGACTGACCCTGTCCCCCATAAATCCCATCGTGACATCACCCGGCATCCGGCGTACACCTGGTATACCGCAGCCGAGGAGGTCACTTCAGCGTTTTGTCGACATGCCCACAGAGAGACAACCCAAACGCTTGTATCCGCATTCCCCGAGTGGACGCTCATACAACACACAACGAGGCCCGGATCCTTGCGGATCCGGGCCTCGTGTGTCAGTAGCGGGGACAGGATTTGAACCTGCGACCTCTGGGTTATGAGCCCAGCGAGCTACCGAGCTGCTCCACCCCGCGCCGTGGTGGAACCACCGTACCACGGCGCGAGGGGCCGGCCGCCCGGCCGTTCTCGCAGGTCGTCAGGGGTCAGCCGCCCTTCTTGTCGGAACCGCCGCCGCTCTGGCTCCGTGGCTGGTTCTGCTGCTGCCCCTTGTCGCCGGCCGCCTTGTTCTCCGCCTTGGCGGCGCGGTCCAGCGCGTCCTTCAGATCCTCCTGGGCCCTGCCGTACGCCTCCCAGTCCTGCGGCTGCTTCTGGAGGGCGTCCTGGGCGTCCTGATAGGCGTCCGAGGCGTCCTTGAGGGCCTCCTTCACCGTCGGGTTGGAGCTCGACGGCGGTTCCTGCTGGCCGCCGTCGCCCGGTGGCCGCTGTTCGGACGACTCGCCGAAGACGGCGTCCAGGGCCTCACCCAGGGTGTCCTTGAAGACCGTCTCCTTGCCGTAGGAGACGCCGACCTTCTTCAACAGCGGGTAGTTGGCGCTGCCACCGCGGGCGTAGACCGGCTCGATATAGAGGAAGCCGTTGTCCAGTGGCACGGTGAGCAGATTGCCGTACTCGATGTCGGAGTCGGTGCCTCTCAGGTTCCGGACGAACTCGGCGACCTCCGGATCACCGTTGAGCTCGCTCTGCACCTGTTGTGGACCGGGCACATTGGAGGTGACCTTCAGCAGTCTTATCGTGCCGTAGTCCTTACTGTTGGCATCCGCGTCGATCGACATGAACGCCCCCAGGTTGGGACGCCCGTTGGGGGTGAAGGTCGTCGTCAGCGAGAACGTCTGCCCCTGCTGATCGGGCATCTTCATGCTCAGGTAGTACGGCGGCACCGCGTTCCCGACCTTGTGGGTCGGGTCCTCGGGCACCTGCCAGGCGTCACTGCCGCTGTAGAACTGCGTGGGATCGGTGACGTGGTAGCGGGTCAGCAGCTCGCGCTGGACCTTGAACAGGTCCTGCGGATACCGCAGATGCTCCATCAGCTCGGGGCTGATCTTCTCCTTGGGCTCGACCGTGCCCGGGAACGCCTTCTCCCAGGTCTTCAGGACCGGGTCCTTGGAGTCCCACTCGTAGAGCTTGACGGTGCCGTCATAGGCGTCCACGGTCGCCTTGACCGAGTTGCGGATGTAGTTGACCTTGTTCTGCTGCGCGACCACCGAGCGGTCCCCGTCGCTCAGCGAGTCGGCCGTGCTGTCACCCAGGGTCGTCCGCGAGGCGTACGGATAGCCGTTGGTCGTGGTGTAGGCGTCCACGACCCACTTGATCCGGCCATGGACCACGGCCGGATAGGCGTCGCCGTCGATGGTCAGCCAGGGGGCGACCTTCTCGACGCGCTCCTTGGGGGTCCGGTTGTACAGGATCCGCGAACCGTCCCCGATCGCGCCCGAGTAGAGGATCTGGGGCTCGCCGAACGCCACCGCGTAGGCGGCGCGGTTGACCGGGTTGGAGAGGCTGACCCCGCTCTTGCCCTTGTAGCTGGTGGTCCGCTCGCCGTTCTTCTCGTAGTCGAGCTCCTTCTGGGGACCACCGACTATCGAGTACTGGTCGGTCTTCTCGCCGTAGTAGACCTGTTGCTTGTAGGTACCGACACCGCCGCCGCTTGAGCCCTTGGTGGGCAGCCCCGACTCGGTGAAGTCCGGCGAGCCGGCCGGGTCCGCGTTGGGGTCGGTCGTGGTGCCCTTCGCCGCCACCATGCCGTAGCCATGGGTGTAGGTGAAGTGATCGTTGATCCAGTTCCGCTTGGGGATGCCGTTGAGGTTCAGCTCGCGCACCCCGACGACGGTGTCCTGGTCCTTGCCGTCGGCGCCCTTGTAGCGGTCGACGTCGAGCGTCGAGGGGAACTGGTAGTACTTACGCTCCTGCTGGAGCTGCTGGAAGGTCGGCGAGATGACGCTGGGGTCGATCAGCCGGTAACTGGCCGTCGTATTGGCGTCCTTACGGAGCTTGTCGCCGCCGCCGTCGCTGTCGTTCTTGCCGGAGTAGTCCGCCACCTTGGAGTCATCGATGCCGTACGCCTTGCGCGTGGCCTCGATGTTCTTCTGGATGTACGGCGCCTCCTTGGCCTGCTCGTTCGGCTGGACCTGGAACTTCTGGACGATCGCCGGGTAGAGCCCGCCGATCAGGATCGCCGACAGCACCATCAGCCCGAAGCCGATGACCGGCAGCTGCCAGGTGCGCCGCCACAGCGTGGCGAAGAACAGCACCGCGCAGATCGCCGCGATGCAGAACAGGATCGTCTTCGCGGGCAGATAGGCGTTGGCGTCCACATAGCGCAGACCCGTCCAGTTGCCCGTCGCCTTGAAGTCACTCGACTTCACCGCGAGGCCGTAGCGGTCCAGCCAGTACGCCACCGCCTTGAGCGCCACGAAGACGCCCAGCAGCACCGACAGATGGCCGGTGGCCGCGGCGGTCGCGCGGGCGCCGGGGCTGGTGACCCGCAGCCCCCCGTAGAGGTAGTGCACCAGGGCGGCGGCGATCAGCGAGAGCACCGTGGCCGCGAAGCCGAAGCTCAACAGAAAGCGGTACCAGGGCAGATCGAAGGCGTAGAAGGCCACGTCCTTGTGGAACTGCGGGTCCTTCTGGCCGAACGGCACCCCGTTGACCCACAGCAGCCAGATGCGCCACTGACCGGCCGCCGAGGCGCCCGCGATCAGCCCCACCAGGGCGGTGACCGCGAGCAGCACCCACTTCTTGAACGGGGCGATGCCCATCCGGTAGCGGTCCAGGCTCTGCTGCTCCATGGACATCGCGCTCAGCGGCGGCCGCAGCCGGTGGGCCAGCCAGATGTTGATCCCGACGGCCGTGGCCATGAGCACGCCGAAGACAAAGAACAGCCCGATCTTCGTCTTCAGGGTGGTACTGAAGACAGAAGAGTAATGAAGCGAGCGATACCAGAGCCAATCCGTCCAAAATCCGGCAAACATGACAAAGAGCATGGCCAACACGGCCAGCACGCCCAGGGTCATGAGCAGGGTCCTGGCACGCCGGGACGGACGGCCGACTCTCACCCGCGGCCCTGTCGGGCCTCCGCCGCGGTCCGGCATCTGGAAAGCCAAGGTGCGCACCTCGAAGTTCGCTGTCGATTGAGGAACCCTGAACTCCAGGGCCCACCTGTTGCAACTTACTCAGGCTTTACTCAGTTCCCGTTTCCGGGTCCGAACAGGGCACGATATGAACCATGTCCAACGCAACCCCCGGCACCGACCCGCTGGCCTCGAATCCCTTGACCCGAGCCGTACTCGAAATCGACGACTACGCCTCGGGGCTCGGCTGGGACCAGCCCGCCCGGCTCTTCGCCCTTGTCGACACCGCCCGGCTGCGCACCGAGGAGCCCGGCCTCGCCGCTCAGCTCGGCCTTGACGAGGGCGGCGAGGAGATCGCCTCCCTGACCCCCATCGAGCAGGACGAGCTGCCCTCCGGCGCCCCGCTGGACGAGTTCCTCGCCACCATCGCCTGGCCGGACGCGGTGACCGGCTGCGCCCTGACCGTGGAGCGGCAGATGCTGCCGCCGTCCGCCGAGAACTCCGTGCCCGAGGGCCTGGACGATGCGGCGCTGGCCAAGTGGGTCGCCGACCACCCGGACCGCCAGGAGGTCCGGATGACCGTGGCCGTGCTGCGGGACGGCGCGCGCGAGTCGGCCCTGCGGCTGCGGGAGAAGGACTCCCCGACCGAGGTGCTCACCGGGGCCGGTCTGGTGCCGGGCCTGGCGGACGCGCTCGCCGCCACCTTCGCCACCGACTGACCCCCGCGACCTGATCCCCGTAAGCGGGGGCGCCGCTCAGCCCGTCGTGCACTTCGGCAGACCGGCGGTGTCCCCCTTACGGATCTTCTCGAGCGCCGTAAGGGCCTCGTCGATCGTGTGCACCTTGACCAGCCGCAGTCCGCTCGGCACGTCCTTGGCGGCGGCCGCGCAGTTCTCCTTGGGCGTGAGGAAGTAGCGGGCGCCCGCCTCGCGCGCGCCGATCGTCTTCATCTCGATGCCGCCGATCGGGCCGACCGTGCCCTTGTCGTCGATCGTCCCGGTGCCCGCGATGAACTTCCCGCCGGTGAGGTCGCCGGGCGAGAGCCGGTCCACGATCCCCAGCGCGAACATCAGACCGGCGCTGGGCCCGCCCACGTCCGCCAGCTTGATGTCGATCCGGAACGGGAAGGTGTAGTCGACACCGGCCTGGATGCCCACGATGGCGCGGGCCGGGCCCTTGCCCGCCTTCGTGGTGGTGATCGTGACGCGCTCCTCGCCGGTGGGCTGCTTGCCGCGCTTCTCCGCCGCCGCCACGTTCTTGGCCGGGACCACCGAGAAGACCACCTTCTGGCCCGGCTTGTGCTTGGTGACGAGCTTGGCCACGTCATCGGGCTCGCGCACCGCCGTGCCGTCCACCGACTTGATCACATCGCCCGCGTGCAACTCGCCCTGGGCCGGGGCGCCCTTCTGGACGGCGCCGACGATGACATGCGCGGTGACCGGCTTCTTCAGCGCCCGCAACGCCGCGACCTTGGCGGTCTCCTGGGACTGGGTGAACTCCTCGGCGTTCTGCTGGTCCACCTGGTCCGGGGTCTTGTCGTCCGGGTAGAGGGTGCTGTGCGGCACGACCACGTCATCGTGCGCCAGCCAGCCGTAGACGGCCTCCACGAGGTTCATCCGGTACTCGGAGCCGGTCACCCGGACCGTGGTCATGTTCAGATGCCCGCCGGTGGTCTCACAGCTCTTGCGGCCGGAGATCTGGAGCACGCACTCCCCGTTGTGCTCACCCAGGGTGTTGTACGTCGGCCCGGGCGACATCTCCGCGTACGGCACCGGGATCAGCACTCCGGCGCACAGCAGCGCGATCAGCATCAGAAGGGAGGCGAGCATCGTCGCAGTGCGGCGTGGCATGGAACGACAGTACGGGACGCGTCCGTCAGTCCACCGTCGGGGCCGTCCGTACGAGGGGCGGCGCGGACGGGGCGGCGGCCTCAGGCCGCGGCGTCCGAATCGGAGGGCCGGCGCTCCATCGCTTCGCGGAAGCGGGCGTATCCGGCCAGCTCAGCTACGTCTCCCCCGGACTTCCGTTTGCCGGCTCGGGCGGCTATGCCGGCGTATATCGCCGCGCCTATCGCCGCGAACAACGGAATCAGCAACCAGAGAAGCGCAGCCACAGCAGCCTCCCGACCCCTTGGAAAATCGCGGTTCAGGACCGCGACTGACAGATGAGCAGATTAGTCCTCTGCCAGCTCAACGCTTACGGCAGGGTGGGGGTTACGCAAGCGGAGTACACCCTTCCGTGCCCCCATGCGCATGCGCATTCCCCCTACGCGCCGACCCACTCCTCCTACGCGCCCACCCACTCCTCGGTGCCGTCGGCGAACGTCTGATGCTTCCAGATCGGGACCTCGCTCTTGAGGTCGTCGATCAGCCGGCGGCAGGCCGCGAACGCCTCCGCGCGGTGCGGGCAGGAGACGGCCACCACCACGGCCAGATCACCGATCGCCAGATCGCCCACCCGGTGCACGGCGGCCAGCGCGCGCACCGGGAAGTCGGCCACGACCTTCTCCGCCACCCGGCGCAGCTCGGCCTCGGCGGTCGGGTGCGCGGAGTAGCCGAGGGCGCCGACCTCCGCGCCTCCGTCGTGGTTGCGCACGGTGCCCACGAACAGCGCCGTGCCGCCCGCCGCGGCATCGCCCACCGCCCCGAACACCTCGTCCACGGACAGGGGCGTGTCACGGACGGCGAGCAGCCGGATGGGGTGGGCGGCCGCGAGCTCGCCGGGGTGATCGTACGAATGTGCCATGTCGTCCATCGTGCCGTATCGTCCCGCCCTCGGGGAATCAATGGAGCCACCGGACTACCGGATCCCGGAAAACTTCTTCCGGGGCCTTTGTCTCAGGCTCGGCGACTGTCTCAGGCTCGGCGACTGTCTCAGGCTCGGCGGCGCGCCTTACGGGCGCGGCGCACAATCGCCGCGGTGCCCACCAGGGCCACGGTCGCCCCCGCGGCGCCGAGCGTCGTGGCGTCCTTACGGCCGAGACGCCGCCCCGCGACCGTATGGCGGCCGGCGACCTCATCCAGCAGCTCCGCCAGGACCTCCTCGTTGGTCCAGCGCGGCCGCCAGCCCGCCGCGTGCAGCCTGCTGCCGCTGACCGCCCAGGGGTGCATCGTGTACGCGAGATCGCCCGCCGGGGACGGCGTCAGACCGAGCCGGTGCAGCCGGGAGGCGGCGCCCAGGGCGACCGCGGAGGGCAGCTCCATGCGCCGGATCCCGGACAGCTCCTCGACCTCCTCCTGCTCCAGCCACCCCTCGCACCCGACCGCCAGCTCGCCCTCGACCTTCTCCAGGGCGGCGTACTCCAGCGCGCCGACCAGGTCGTCCATATGGCAGAACTGCCAGGTGGGACGGGATCCGGCGACGACCAGCAGCCTTGGTGACTCGAAATAGCGGGTGAGCGCGGTGTCCGTGCCGCCGACCAGCAGCGCCGGGCGCACCACGGTCACATTCAGCCCCGGATGCGCCCGCGGCGCGCGCTCCCCGAGCCGCTCGATCTCCAGGAGGTCGCCGACGCCGGTGGCCTCGGCCGTCGCCCGCAGCTCCGCGTCCTCGGCGAGCGGCACGGCGTTGTCGGGGAGCGCCCCGTAGACCATCGCGGACGTGCACAGCACCACCCGGCGCACCCCGGCCGCGGCGGCGGCCGTCAGCACGGTCTGGGTGCCGCGCACGTTGTAGGCGGTGCGGGCGGCGGCGTCCGTGCCCAGATCCAGGTCGACGGCGAGGTGGACCACCACGTCGGCGCCGCGCAGCTTCTCGGCGATGGCCGGATCGCGGACGTCCAGCACATGCCACTGCGCCTCGGTCACCTCACCGCGGCGCTCGTCGATGGCCAGGACCTGCTTGACCTCTTCGGACTCCGCGAGCCGCTGCGTGAGCAGGGCACCTGGGCCCGAGGCGGCACCGGTCACCGCCACGACGGGTCGTCGTGTGGTACGAGCCGTATCGTTTCGCGCAGCGCGAACTTCTCGGTCTGGGGAACTCACCGGGCGTCTCCAGCGGTTGTCTTCAGTACGCAGCGCATGCACGCATACGTACCAGGTGACGTCCATCCTGCCGCAGGGCGGCGATCAGCGAAGCACCGAGCCCGGAAACCGGCGAGGTGTCTAGGCTGGGTGGTGATGTCGGGCATCCGCCACCGGCCCGGGGCCGGTGGCCCAACGAGCCGAGGAAACCCGTGAGTGACACCCCATTCGGATTCGGCCTTCCGCCGGAGGAGCCGGAGGACGGCGACGACGGCAAGAAGAAGGGCGGCCAGGGCGGCGAGCAGGGCCCCGCGAATCCCTTCGGGTTCGGCGGCGGCCCCGGTGGCGCGGGCGGCGCGGAGAATCCGTTCGCCGCGATGTTCGGTTCGCTGAACCCGGGCGACCTGGGCGCCGCCTTCCAGCAGCTCGGGCAGATGCTCTCGTACGAGGGCGGCCCGGTGAACTGGGACATGGCCAAGGACATCGCCCGCCAGACCGTCGCGCGCGGCACCGCCGACGGCAGCAAGGACGAGAGCGTCGGCCCCGCCGACCGCGCCGCGGTCCAGGAGGCCGTGCGGCTCGCGGACCTGTGGCTGGACGGCGTCACCTCGCTGCCCTCGGGCTCGGGGACCGCGGTGGCCTGGAGCCGCGCCGAATGGGTCGAGGCGACCCTGCCGGTGTGGAAGGACCTGGTGGACCCGGTCGCCGAGCGCGTCGGCGCCGCCATGGGTGATGTGCTGCCCGAGGAGATGCAGGCCATGGCCGGCCCGCTGCTCGGGATGATGCGCTCGATGGGCGGCGCCATGTTCGGCACCCAGATCGGGCAGGCGCTGGGCGTGCTGGCCGGCGAGGTGGTCGGCTCGACCGACATCGGGCTGCCGCTGGGCCCGGCGGGCAAGGCGGCCCTGCTGCCGGTCAACATCGCGGCGCTCGGCTCCGGCCTCGGCGTGCCCAAGGAAGAGGTCCGGCTGTACCTGGCGCTGCGCGAGGCGGCCCACCAGCGGCTGTTCGCCCATGTGCCGTGGCTGCGCTCGCACCTCTTCGGCGCGGTCGAGGGGTACGCCCGCGGCATCAAGGTCGACACCGCCAAGCTGGAGGACGCGGTCGGCCAGCTCGACCCGACCCACCCCGAGCAGCTGCAGGAAGCGCTCCAGCAGGGCATGTTCCAGCCCGAGGACACCCCCGAGCAGAAGGCCGCGCTGGCGCGTCTGGAGACCGCTCTGGCGCTGGTGGAGGGCTGGGTGGACGCGGTGGTGCACGCCGCCGCCAAGCCGCATCTGCCGTCCGCCGACGCCCTGCGCGAGACGCTGCGGCGGCGCCGGGCGAGCGGCGGCCCCGCCGAGCAGACCTTCGCCACGCTGATCGGCCTGGAGCTGCGGCCGCGCCGGCTGCGGGACGCCTCCCGGCTGTGGGCCTCCCTCACCGACGCCCGCGGCCTGGAGGGGCGCGACGGTCTTTGGGCGCACCCGGACATGCTGCCTACGGCACAGGACCTCGACGACCCGGACGGCTTCGTCCACGGCGAGCAGCTGGACTTCTCCGAGCTGGACAAGATGCTCGGCGAGGCGGCGAGCGGTGATGAGGACCGTAAGGGCGGCTCCGGGGGTCCCGACCTCCGTAAGGGCCGCGAGGGCGGCGAGGACGACCGCGAGGGCGACGGCGAGAAGTGAGTCTGCACCAGGACGCGGCGCGGGTGCTCACCGAGTGGCCCGCGCCCGATGACGCCCAGGAGCGGCTGCGGCGGCTGTACGGCGACCATCTGGCCGCGTATCCCGACGGCATGTGGAAGGCGTGCGGGGACGGGCACATCACGGCCAGCGCGCTGGTGATCGACCCGGACCGGGGGCAGGTGCTGCTGACCCTGCACCGGAAGCTGCGGATGTGGCTCCAGATGGGCGGCCACTGCGAGCCGGACGACGCCACGCTCGCGGGCGCGGCACTGCGCGAGGCCACCGAGGAGTCCGGGATCGAGGGGCTGACGCTGCTGCCGGGCGGCCCGGTGCGGCTCGATCGGCACCAGACTCCCTGTGCCTGGCATCTGGACGTCCAGTACGCGGCGGTGGCGCCCCGGGGCGCGGTGGCGGCGATCAGCGACGAGTCGCTGGATCTGCGCTGGTTCGGCTACGACGAGGTGACGGACGTGGCCGACGAGTCGGTGCGCCATCTGGTGACGCGCACCCGCGCGCTGCTCTGAGGAGCGCGTCGGGCCGCTCCGAGGAGCCTGTGGGAATCGAGGAGCCTGCTGGAATGCGGGACGGGGGGGGGGGGCCCGGGGGGGGGCCCCCCCCCGGGGCCCACCACCGGGACACCCAGGAGGAGGGCAATATTTTGACAGGGGTGTTACACGCCGCCCCCCCGGGGCACACGCA
>NZ_JBHYVB010000028.1:55290-62446 GCF_042750115.1 Streptomyces sp. NPDC059455 | reverse complement strand
TGCGCGTCGTGTCGTGTCCGGGCTGCGCGTGGGGCGGGGGGGCGCGGCGGCCCCCGGGGGGCGCCCCCCCCCGCCGTGGTCCATCAGCGGTGACCTCGGTCAGTTGCTGAAGATGTTGCCCTGGTTCTGACCGCGGGCGCCCTGCTGGCCCATGCCGAACTGCGCGGCCATACCGCCCCCGACCACCGCGTTCTGCGGCGGGAGCAGCTCGCTGGGCTGCACCAGGGCGTAGCCCTGGCCGAGGAAGCTGAGCTCCCAGCCCTCGCCGGTGTTGCCGCGCCGCCGCCAGACGCCCGAGGAGTGCGTCTGCGCCTGCATCTGGACCCGCAGCGAGCTGGACCAGGCGACGATGGCGTCCGCGTCGGCGTTGACGTACTTGTCCGGGGTCACCTGGAGCAGCAGCGGCTGCCCCGAGGTCATCAGCGCGACCTTGCCCTGGCCGGAGATGTTGAGGTTGTACTTGCCGGACCCGGAGATCCCGAACTGGCTGTCCACCGCGATCGACTCCCAGTGCAGCGTGGAGTCGATCGCGAGCACATAGGAGCTGTCGACGGTCAGCCCGTCGTGGTCCACGTCCATCACATGGATGTGCTGGGCGAGGTTGGCGAGGTAGACCGTGCCCTGCCCGGAGCAGCGCATCAGGTCCAGGCCCTCACCGGTGCGGCTCCGGGCCCTGCGCTGCCCGGGCGTCTGGTACTCGCCGTCGAACTCGATGAGCCCCTGATAGGCGACCATGCTGCCCTTACGGGCGAGCACATCCTCATGGCCGCTCAGGGCGACCCGCAGCAGATGCGGGTTCTGGAGCGCGTAGCGGTCCTGCGTCTGGGTCTCGGTGAAGGCGAAAAGCGGGCTCTGCATCTGGTGTCCCTCCCCCTCAGCCCCGGGCCCGGAGCCGGTCGGTGCTGTCCTCACTGGGCTGTACGACGACGAAGCCCTGCCCGGAGAAGCCGAGCTGATACGCCTCGCCGCTGCCCCGGCCGATCAGGGACGACGCCTTGAAGCTGCGCTTGCCCTTCACCTTGAGCCCGGAGGACCAGGCCACGAGCGCGTCCGGGTCCACATAGGTCTCGTCCTCGCCGCGGCCGCAGTCGACCACGATGGGGGTGCCGCGGGAGGTCAGGGCGACCCAGCCGGTGCCGGAGACGCCCACGTTGAACAGGCCCTGCCCGGCGAACTTGGCGATCCCCTTGACGCGTTCGACGCCCCACTGGAGGTGGGCGTCGAAGGCGAGGAGGTTGGTGCCGTTGACCGAGAGCGCGTCGCCGTTGAGGTTGATGCAGACGACGTTGGCCCCGTAGTCGGCGAGGTAGAGCAGCCCGTCGCCGCTGCACCGCATCAGCGGGGCACCCTCGCCGGTCAGCCACTGGGAGGCCATCTGCCGTACCGCGGGCGGGTTGGGCTCGTACTGGACGAAGCCCTCGTACGCCACCATCGAGCCGGTGCGGGCGAAGAGGTCCTGGCCGCTCTGCATGGCGACCTTGAGCATGCTGGCGCCGTGGTTCTCCATACGGGCGGCGACCGGGGCGGGTGCGAAGCCCGAGATCATTTGCTGGTCCATAGCGGGCTCCCTCAGACCTCGTAGGGCTGGACGACGATGAAGTTGCCGGGCGCGCCACGGAACTGGAGGTTCACGGTCTCCCCGCTGTGGCCGGGGTAGGCGCTGCGGCGCAGCCGCACCTGGCTGGAAATGATCACCTGGGCTCCGGCGGACCACGCCACGATGGCGTTGCTGTCGGCGAAGGTGGTCGGGGTGACGGGGAGGACGACCGGCGTGCCCTCGGTCTTCACCACGACGGTCCCGGTGCCCTGGAACTGCATGGTGAACAGCGCGCCACCGGGGATGCCGTGGCCCTCGATCCGGCGCACCTCGTGGTGCAGCGACTCGTCGAAGGCGAGCACGTTCTCGGCGGAGACGCAGATGGCGTCGCCCTGGAGCTCGATCGGGTGGAGCTCGGCGGCGTTCTCGGCGAGGAAGACCTGGCCCTGGCCGGTGCAGCGCATCAGCTGCATCTCCTGGCCGGTCGCATTGCCGACGATCCGGCCGCGGAAACCGGCGCCCTTATAGCTGAAGTCGACCTTGCCCTGGTAGAGCACCATCGTGCCCTGGCGGGCGAGCACGGGCTGGCCGCCGACCCCGAGGTCGACCCGCATCAGCCGGGGGTTCTGCGGAGTCCAGCGCTGGCCGGTGGGCGCCTCGCGGTACTTGGCGAGCGCGGCCTGGAGCCCGGGCGCGCCACCGCCCTGGGGGACGCCGCCCATGGGCTGCGGCTGACCGTAAGGAGCGGGCTGGCCCGGCTGGCCGGGGTAGGGCTGGGCCGGCGGCTGGCCGTACGGCGCGGGGGCGGGCGGGGCCTGGCCCGGCTGCTGGCCGAACGGCGGCTGCTGGCCCGGGAACTGGCCCGGTGGCGGAGGTGGCGGCACCTGACCCGGGGGCGGCACCTGGCCGGGGGGCGCGATGGGTGCGGCGATCGTGGGGGCGCCATGCATCTGCGGGGTGCCGGGGGCGGGCGGCTGACCGCCCTGCGGGGGCGTGCCCTGGGGCGTACCCGGAGGCGGCGTTCCCTGAGACGGCCCCTGGGGAGCGCCGAAGGCGGGGGCGGGCTGCGGGGCGGGCGGGGTGGGGGCCGACGGGGCAGGGGCACCGGCCGGGGGTGCGAAGCCCGGTGCGGGGGCGGCCTGGCCGGGCGGCGCGAAGCCGGGCGTGGCGCCCTGGGCGGGCGCGGGGGCGGGCTCCTCCTCGGCCACCTCACCGCCGAAGTTCTTGAGCAGCGCGTCCAGTCCCCCGTCGAAGCCCTGCCCGACGGCGGCGAACCGCCAGACGTCCTTGAGGTAGAAGTCGCCCAGCATCACCGCGCGTTCGGTGCTGAACTCCGAGCCGGTGAAGGAGTACCGGGCCACCTCCTCGCCGCCCGCGACGATCCGCAGGTAGCCGGGGCCGACCTGCGACATCTGCCCGGCGCCGTCGATGGTCGCGGTGAAGGAGAGCTTCTGGATGGCGGACGGCATGCTGTCGAGCGTGACGCGGAACGAATCCGTGTCCCCGGCCTGCGGCCCGAGCTGCTGTATCGCTTCTTCAGGGGACTTCGGCTGGTTGAAGAAGATGAAGTAGCGGTCGTCCGACAGCCGCTCGTTCGCGTCGAGACCGAAGCAGCTGATGTCGAAGGTCAGGCCGGGTCCGGCGATCTGCACCCCGACGTACAGATCCCTCCCGGCCGTCAGATCACTGATCCTGGCCTTGTGGCCGCGCTGGAATTCCCTGGCCATACGTTAGGACCGTCCCCCATCGCCGTACCGGTGTGTGCGTTTCGCGCCAGGCTAGCCGCTGCCGCCGACTATGAGCGACGCCGGGAACCAGGATGTGGTTCCCGCGCGGCCCGGGGGCTCCCGGGGGCTGATCCTCTCACTCCCCCGGGCGCGGTCGCCTTACGGCTGGTCGTCCGGGGGCCCGGAGAGGTGCGGCAACCGTGCGGCGGCGACCACCCCTTCGAGATAGCCCCGCGCCCGCTCGGTCCGCGGATACGCCTCCAGGAGCTGCCAGAAGCGACGGCCGTGCCCCGGCACCAGCAGGTGGGCCAGCTCGTGGAGGAGCACATAGTCCACGACGTACTCCGGCATGCCCTGGAGCCGGTGCGAGAGCCGGATGCTGCCCTCGGCCGGGGTACACGACCCCCAGCGGGTGTTCTGGTTGGTGACCCAGCGGACGGAGTCGGGCCGGGCCCGCCCGCCCAGGTACTGACCGGAGAGCCACTCGGCGCGGGCGGCCAACTCCGCGTCGCCCAGCATCCGCTTGCTCTCCTGGGCGGCCAGCTTCTCCAGCATGACGCCCACCCAGCGCCGCTCCTCCGCCTCGGACATCCGGGCGGGGATGAGGACGACGGTGCGGTCGCCCTCGCGATAGGCGGAGACCGTCCTGCGCCGCCGGGTGCTCCGGCGGACCTCGACCGCGCTCGCGTCGGAGCCTCGGCTCTGCGGGCTCGGGACGGTGCTCGGTGCGCTCGCGGCGCTGCGGGAGACGTTCTGTCCCGAAGTGCGAGGGGGCGGGTCGGCGGACACGCCCCGACGTTACCCGCTGGCAGCCGGGGAAGTCCCGCCCCGCCGATGGTTGCGGACCGAACCACTCCACGGTGTGCACGGCTTGTACGACCGGCGTTCGTACGACTTATTCCACTGCCTGTGGACAACGCGCTGCGGGGTCCGGGCGCCGCCCCGCATGCTGAAGGCGGTTCAACGGAAAGCACATCAAACGGGGGGGAACGGCGATGCATCCGATGCTCAAGCCCGCGCTGCGGCGCGGCTGGCGGAGCCGGGACACGGTGCAGTTCGGGGTGGCCCGGGCGCATGCGGTGGTGATGGGGCCGGTGGACACGGCCACGGGCAGCTTTCTGGAGTTGCTGGACGGCACCCGCGGTCTGCCGCTGCTGCGGCAGGAGGCCCGCGCCATCGGGCTGCCGGAGGGGCGGGCCGACGCACTGGTGGACCGGCTGGCGGCGGCCGGACTGCTGGACGAGCCGAGGGACGGCGGCGAGCCCGCCGCGGCCCTGGACCGGCTGCGGCCCGACGCGGGAGCGCTGTCGGTGCTGCATCCCGAGCCCGGAGCGGCGGCGCGGCTGCTCGCCGCGCGACGGGCGATGCGGGTGCAGGTGCGGGGCGCGGGCCGGGTCGGTGCGGCGGTCGCGGCCGCGCTGTCGGGCTCCGGGGTCGGCCGGGTCGATGTGGTGGACGGCGGCTGTGTCGAGCCCTGGGATGTGGCTCCCGGCGGGCTGTCGGCCGAGCAGATCGGGGAGCGCCGGGATCTGGCCGCGCGCCGCGTGGTGCGCCAGGCCGCGCCCGCCCCGCTCCCCCGCCGGTCGGCACGCCTGCGGACCTCCGCGGCAGAGCGGGCCCCTTCGCGAAACAAGGTCCCTTCCCGAGAGCAACCCCTCTCGGGAGAGCGGACCGCCTCGGGAGGGCGGACCGGCTCGGCCGAGCCGGGGCTGGCGCTGGTGGTGATCGCCCCGCGTGACGGCCTCGCGGCGTACGCACCGGATCCGGAGCAGACCCGGCCGCTGCTCGCCTCCGGCACACCCCATCTCTATGCGGGAGTCATCGAGGCCACGGGGGTGGTGGGCCCACTGGTGGTGCCGGGGATCACGCCCTGCGCGGGCTGCGCCGCGGCGGGCCGTGCCGAGCGGGAGCCGGTCTGGCCGCGGATGCTCGCGCAGTGGCGGTCCGGGCGCCGGCGCACCGCCCCGGCCTGTGACACGGCGCTGGCGATGGTGGTGGCGGGGCTCACCGCGGTGCAGGCGCTGGCCTTCCTCGACGGCCGCCCCTCCGGGGGCGCGGGGGTCCGGTGGGAGCTGGCGCTTCCCTCGCCCGTCTGGGACGCGCGCCCGATCGAAGCACATCCCGGATGCGGCTGTGGAGCTGCCGGGGAGGAGGATGCCGTATATGCCTCGGCCGCAGAGGCACCGCACGCGACAATGTCCGGGTGACCCACGTCCGCGGAGTGGGCACGGGGGCCCGGGGGCCACCTTCCGGGATGGCACGGCTGTAGTTGGAGGGGCGCATGACCGATCTGCCGCGCAAGGCGATCACCCGTACCGCCAAACTGGCGGCGCTGCCCTTGGGATTCGCGGGGCGCGCCACATGGGGGCTCGGGAAGCGGATAGGGGGACGGCCGGCGGAGATCGTCGCACGCGAGGTGCAGCAGCGCACCGCGGAGCAGATGTTCAAGGTCCTCGGCGAGCTCAAGGGCGGAGCCATGAAGCTCGGACAGGCCATGTCGGTCTTCGAGTCGGCGCTGCCCGAGGAGATAGCCAGGCCCTACCGGGCGGCCCTGACCAAGCTCCAGGAAGCGGCCCCTCCCATGCCCAGCCGCACGGTCCACACGGCGCTGGAGGAGCGGCTGGGCCCGGACTGGCCGGAGCTGTTCCAGGAGTTCGACGACAAGCCGGCGGCGGCCGCCTCGATCGGGCAGGTGCACCGGGCGGTCTGGCACGACGGGCGCACGGTGGCGGTCAAGGTGCAGTATCCCGGGGCGGGCGAGGCGCTGCTGTCCGACCTCAGCCAACTGAGCCGGTTCGCCCGGGTGCTGGGGCCGCTGGTGCCAGGGCTGGACGTCAAGCCGCTGATCGCGGAGTTGCGTGAGCGGGTCGCCGAGGAGCTGGACTACGAACTGGAGGCGGCGTCCCAGCGGATCCATGCGGAGGAGTACGCACAGGACACGGAGATCGTGGTGCCCGAGGTGGTGCACCAGAGCGATCAGATACTGGTCACCGAGTGGCTGGAGGGGGTGCCGCTCTCCGAGGTGATAGCCGACGGCACCCAGGAGGAGCGGGACCGCGCCGGGCAGCTGCTGGCCCGCTTTCTCTTCTCGGGGGCGTCCCGCACCGGGCTGCTGCACGCCGACCCCCATCCGGGGAACTTCCGGCTGCTGACCGGTCACGCCCCGGACGGGCCGCCGGAGCGGTGGAAGCTGGGCGTTCTGGACTTCGGTTCGGTGAACCGGCTCCCGGGAGGGCTTCCGGAGCCCATCGGCATCGCGCTGCGCATGGCGCTCGAGAACGACGCCGCGGGGGTCTATGACCTGATGCGCGGGGAGGGGTTCGTCAAGCCGACGATCGAGCTGGACCCGGATGATCTGCTGGACTTCCTGCTGCCGATGCTCGAACCGGCCCAGGTCGACGCGTTCGTCTTCGACCGGCAGTGGCTGCGCAGCCAGGCGGCGCGGGTGGCCGACCGTCACTCCCCCGTCTATGAGCTGGGCAATCAGCTGAATCTGCCGCCCGCCTATCTGCTGATTCACCGGGTGACGCTGAGCACCATCGGGGTGCTGTGCCAACTGGGTGCCACGGTGCGGATGCGGGATGAGCTCGAGGCATGGGTTCCCGGCTTCGCCGCGGACCCGGAGTCCGAGGACCTTGCCGAAGAGGACGCCCAAGAAGGCCCCGCGGCAGACGCCGGCGAAGAGGCCTCGGACGGCGCCGAGGAGGAGTGGGAGGCCGCGGAGACCTCGGCCTGAGCTGGGGCACCTCGGGATAGCCGAAGGGGGGGGGGGCTGCGGGGCGCCCCACCCGGGGCCCCCCCCCCCCGCGGCGGGTCCCGCGCCCCCCCCCCGGCGGTAGGGGGCACCCACACCCGGGCGGGGGGGGGGGGGGCATCCCGCCCCGCCCCCCAC
>NZ_JBHYVB010000028.1:52991-55280 GCF_042750115.1 Streptomyces sp. NPDC059455 | reverse complement strand
CTCCCCCGCTCCGCCGTGGCTTGGGTGGGCTCGCCCGATCCACACGCCGATGGGGGGGGGCTCCTGTTTCACCGCTGCGGGCGCTCCCCCCCCCCCCCCCCCCTTCGTGGTCACGCGACGGGTCGGCGTAGGACCCGTCGGGGTGTGTTGTGTGTCAGCCCCGCCTCTGGCCGGTGCCGCACATCGTGGTCACTGCATGACCGCCATGGCCAGGGCGCGGCGGGCGCGGAGCGAGGCACGCTCCGCACGCCGCTGCATCCGGCGGGCGGCCGCGAGCCGAACGGCCTGCCGTTCGGACTCGGCCTCCTGCAGCCGGTCGTGCATATGCGCACGTGCCAGGGCTTCTTGCATGAGTTGCATCTCTCGGTTCCTGTTCTGGCGCGCCTCGGGCGCACCTGAGGTATCTGGTGCGGGGGTTTCGGAGACCGGTGGGGTCATCGTCGGGACCTGCTTCATGGGGTCGTGCGTCGCTGGGCGATCGATGGTGCCGATGGTGCTCATGCCGCAACCGGGTTCTTACGCGGGCGACCACGCGGCCGCTTGCGGGCCACCACCACGCCCTGGACGAAGAGCTCGCCGCCCCAGACACCCCAGGGCTCCCGGCGGTCCTTGGCACCGGCGAGGCATGCCTCCCGCAGCGGGCAGGTCTGACAGAGCGACTTCGCGTACTCGACGTCGGCCGGGGACTCGGCGAAGAAGACCTCCGGGTCGTACGAGCGGCACGGAACGGCTACACCCAGGTTCTCGATGGCCTCATCGAGTTCGGTGAGGGCGGTGAGCGGGGTCAAGGAGTCCTCCGAGGAGTCAGGCGGGCGGTTCAGGTCGGTCGATGCGGACGGGGCGTGTGCGTTGAGTTGCACGGTGTGTGTTCCTCGTCTCTTCGGTCCGGCTGGTGGCCGGGCTCTGGCAAATCAAAAGGGCCGCGGATCCCGGTGTGGGTTCCGCGGCCCTGGAAGGTGCCGACCTGATCCTGGATCAGGCTGGATAACTCCAGGGTTCGAGCCTGCGGAAGGCCCACGTCTTGTGGTGCTGCTGCGTCGTCCGGGATTCGGCACCATTGGCCGCAAAGGCATAGGCCATTGCCTGTGCCGCTGCTGCTACCGCAGGTGCCTGGATCGGTCGCTCGCTGAGGCGCGCCTCATCGGCGCCGGGCATACCGGTGCCAGGGAGGGCGGAGCCGAGCAGGCATGTGGCGACGACCGACCGATCGGCCTTTTTGATGGTGTTGATGAAGCTGATCACTGGTCTTCGCCTCCTCTCGGCGTCTCAGGGACCGGTCCGAAACCAGTCCGGGTGTTCAAGTACAACACGGAATCCTCGGCTCCTGGAAGGGCCGTTGTCCTCCGTGCTCGGAAGGCTATGGGTATGGCCTCCGCGCGCGCAAACTATTTTTCCGTCGAGTTTTGCCAAGGGTCACCCGAATGGCTTCCCCCGGCATCGCCGTCGCCCTCGTCGTCGAGTGCGGAGGGCAGTTCCCGGCCCGCGCACAACGCGAGAACATCGGCCCCGAACCGGTCCAGCTTGCGCCTTCCGACACCGGAGATGCGGGCGAGCTCCGGTTCGGTTCCCGGAACGGCCTCGGCGATCGCGAGCAGTGTCTTGTCGGTGAACACGCAGTACGCCGGCTGCCCCAGCAGCCCCGCCTGCTCAGCCCGCCAGTCGCGCAGCCGCTCATAGAGCGCCTCGTCCAGCTCGGACGGACAGCCCTCGCAGCGCATCAGCTTCATCTCGCCCGCGTCGGTCAGCGCCCGACCGCACACCCGGCAGTGGACCGGGCCGCGCCGCCTGCGCACCCCGCCGCCACCGCCCGGGGCCGCCGCCCCCCGCTCGATCCCGCCGCCCCCGCCCGGGGTGCGGGCGCCGATGGCCTGGGAGCCGGGCCGCAGCCCGTTGAGAAAACGGGTGGGGCGACGGGAGGCCCGGCCGCCCGGAGCCCGCGAGAGCGCCCAGGACAGCGTCAGATGGCGACGGGCGCGGGTGACCCCCACATAGAGCAGCCGGCGCTCCTCCTCGATCTGCTGCTCCGTCTTGGCGTAGGTGATCGGCACCATTCCCTCGGTGAGACCGACCAGGAAGACGGCGTCCCATTCGAGGCCCTTGGCCGCGTGGAGTGAAGCGAGGGTCACACCCTCGACGGTCGGGGCGTGCTGCGCCGCCGCCCGCTCATCGAGCTCCGCCACCAGATCGGAGAGCGTGGCCCCGGGGCGGGGCGCCCCCGTGTGAGTAGTCTGCCCCCCCCCCGCGCGCCGCGCTGCCCCCCGCGCGCGCCCCCCCCCCCCGCCCCGCCGC
>NZ_JBHYVB010000028.1:50855-52981 GCF_042750115.1 Streptomyces sp. NPDC059455 | reverse complement strand
TCACACCCCGGGGGGGGGGGGGGGGGGGGGGGGGGCCCCCCCCAATCCGCGCCCCCCACCCTGTGGGGGGGGGGGGCCCGGGGGGGGGCGCCCGGTGATTTTGGGGCCCCCCCCCACCAGGGCGGCCAGGGACTCCCAGCGGTCGCGCACCGCGCCCGAGCCCGACGGGGGTTCGGGCGTCCAGCCACGGGTGCCCAGCACGGCCCGCACCTGGGACGGGATATCGACGTCCGCCAGCTCCGGGTCGGCGCTTCCGCCACGGGCCGCGCCGCGCAGCAGCAGCCCCGCCTCGCGCACCTCGGGCCGCTCGAAGAACCGCTCGGCGCCGCGCAGCTGATAGGGCACCTGGGCATCGGCCAGCGCCTGCTCATAGAGCTCCGACTGGGCGTTGACCCGGTACAGGACCGCGATCTGGCTCGCCGGGATCCCGGCGCCCCCCCGCTCGACCGGGGTGATCAGCTCCCGGATCCGGCGGGCGGTGCCCTCGGCCTCGGCCGGCTCGTCCGCATAGGCGGCGTAGGCCGGGTCGGGGCCCGCCTCCCGCTGGGAGACCAGCTCCAGCCGGTGCTCGGCGGCCCGGCCGCGGGCCTGGGACAGCAGCCCGTTGGCCAGGTGGACCACCTGGGGGGTCGAGCGGTAGTCCCGGATCAGCTTGACCACGGTGGCCCTTGGGTGGCGGGTGCGGAAGTTCAGCAGATGGTCGGGGGTGGCGCCGGTGAAGGAGTAGATGGTCTGGCTGGCGTCGCCGACCACGCACAGGCTGTCCCGCTCGCCCAGCCACAGATCCAGCAGCCGCTGCTGCAGCGGGCTGACGTCCTGGTACTCGTCGACCACGAAGTGCTGGTACTGACGGCGCACCTGATCGGCGATGTCCGGCCGCTCCTGGAGCACACCGACCGTGAGGAGCAGCACATCCTCGAAGTCGATGACGCCGCGGTCGCGCTTCAACTGCTCATAGGTGGCGTAGATCCGGCCGATCTCGGCGGCGTCCCGGGGGGCCTCACGGCCGGACTTGGCGGCCACGGCCGGATAGTCCTCGGGCACGGTCTGGGTGACCTTCGACCATTCGATCTCGCCGGTCACATCCCGCAGCTCATTGCGGTCCAGCCGGACCCGGCACCGGGCCGCGGCCTCGGCCACGAGCTGCACCTTGCGCTCGACCAGCCGCGGCACCTCACCGCCGACCGCCTTGGGCCAGAAGTACTGCAGCTGGCGCAGGGCCGCCGAGTGGAAGGTACGCGCCTGCACCCCGCCCGCGCCGAGCTGCCGCAGCCGGCCGCGCATCTCCCCCGCCGCGCGGTTGGTGAAGGTGACGGCCAGCACACTGGCCGGCTGGAGCATCCCCGCGCGCACCCCATAGGCGATCCGGTGGGTGATGGCGCGGGTCTTGCCGGTGCCGGCCCCGGCCAGCACGCACACCGCGCCGTGCAGGGACGTCGCCACCTCGCGCTGCTCGGGGTCGAGCCCGTCGAGCACCGCGTCGGCGTCACGCGGCGTGGCCGCGTAGGCACCTGGCGTGGAGCCGTGCGGGAACAGAGTGGAGGACGTTGCTGCAGTCACCCCGCCATGCTGCCAGGTCCCCTGAGGCGCCCGGTGCCGGTTGTCCACAGCCATGGCCTTCCGGTCATATGAATCCGGGAATGACCGGCGGAAGGTGAGCGTTCACCTTCTGCCCACCCACCACGACCCCGAGGAGAAGAAGACCGATGCCCGGCACTGTGACGATGTACAGCACCACCTGGTGCGGCTACTGCCGACGCCTGAAGGGGCAGATGGACCGCGAGGGCATCGCCTACACCGAGATCAACATCGAGCAGGACCCGGAGTCCGCGGCCTTCGTCGAGAAGGCGAACGGTGGCAACCAGACCGTGCCGACCGTCCTCTTCCCCGATGGGTCGACCCTGACCAACCCGTCCCTGGCGCAGGTCAAGGCCAAGGTCGGGCACTGAGCCGACGGTCTCCGAGCCGCCCCCGCGGGCTCTGACTCAGCCCCGCGGCAGCGGCTCGCCGTACCAGACCTCGATCAGCCGGGGGGGGGGGGGGGCGGGGCGCGGGGGGGCGCCGGCGCCCCCCCGCCGCGCCGCCCGGCACGCCGCGCGCCGCGCACGCGCCCCGACCCACGGCCG
>NZ_JBHYVB010000028.1:22979-50845 GCF_042750115.1 Streptomyces sp. NPDC059455 | reverse complement strand
AGATCCCGGAGGGAGGCAGGACCTCCCCGGACTCGATCGCGGCCCGCAGGTCTTCCCGGGAGAACCAGCGCGCCTCGTGGATCTCCTCCCCGTCCACCTGGATCCGGGAGGACGTGGCCCGGGCCATGAAGCCGAGCATCAGGCTGGACGGGAACGGCCACGGCTGGCTGGCCACGTAATCGACCTCGCCGACCGTGACGCCCGCCTCCTCCGCCACCTCGCGGACCACGGCCTGCTCGATCGACTCGCCCGGCTCCACGAAGCCCGCCAGCGTCGAGAAGCGCCCCTCCGGCCAGTGCACCTGGCGTCCCAGCAGCGCCCGGTCCTGATCGTCCTTCACCAGCATGATCACGGCGGGGTCGGTGCGCGGGTAGTGCTCGGCCCCGCACGCCGGGCAGCGGCGGATATGGCCCGCCGCCGCGATCACCGTGCGCTGACCGCAGCGTGAGCAGAAGCGGTGCAGCCGCTGCCAGTTCTCCAGCGCGACCGCGTGCACCAGCAGCCCCGCGTCGCGCTGGGACAGCAGCACGCCCGCCTCGCGCAGCCCGGCCGGGCGCGCCGACTGGTCCATCCGCCCCGGCAGGGAGTCCTTCTGGAGCGCGAAGTAGCGCACGCCCTCCTGGTCGGTGCCCAGGAAGTAGCGGTGGTTCTCGGTGGGCGGGGCCTCGAAGGACGGGGTCATGACGAGTTCGGTACGGCCGTCCGGGGTGTCGTCGACCAGTGCCTGGCCGCTGGAGACCACGAAGACGCGCGTCGTCGGGTGGCTCCACGCGGCGGCCAGCCACGCCTCGTCCAAGCGGTGGTGCGCGGAGCGGTCGATGCCGCTCGGGGCGCTGAGCGTGATCGGCCGGTCGGTGGCGTGGTCGGTCGAGGTGGTCACAGCTGCTTCCAACTCCCCCAGTGAAATGGGTGGTTCATGTACATGAGCAAGCTATTCCCGTCCATTCTCGGCGAGATCGGCCCAGAGGTGGGCGGCCGTCTCGGCGCCCTTCATGAGCAGGCCGAGCTCGACCTTCTCGTTGGGCGCGTGCCAGCCGTCGGACGGCACCGAGATGCCCAGGAAGAGCACCGGAGCGCCGAGGATGTCCTGAAGATCGGCGGCGGGGCCCGATCCGCCCTCGCGGGTGAAGCGGACCTTCTGGCCGAAGACGCGCCCCATGGCGCGGACGACCGACTGGAGCGCGGGGTGGTCCAGCGGGGTCAGACAGGGGCGGGTGGCGCCCCAATAGGTGATCTCATGGCGGATCCCGGCCGGGAGCAGGGCGGCGACCCAGTCCCGCACGGCCGACTCGATCTTCTCCACGTCCTGGCCCGCCACCAGCCGGAAGGACAGCTTCAGCTGGGCGGCCGAGGGCACGATGGTCTTTCCGCCAGGCCCCTGGTAGCCCCCGCCGATGCCGTTGACCTCGGCGGTCGGACGGGCCCAGATCCGCTCCAGGGTGGAGTAGCCGGCCTCGCCGAGCGTGGCCCGTGAGTGCGCGGTCCGCAGCCAGCCCGCCTCGTCGAACGGCAGCTCGGCGAAAAGCTCGCGCTCACGGTCGGTCAGCTCCACGACGCCGTCGTAGAAGCCGGGGATCGCGACCTTATGGTCGTCGTCGTGCAGCGCGGCGGCCAGCCGGGCGGCCTCGGTGGCCGGGTTGGGGACCGCGCCGCCGAAGGAGCCGGAGTGGATGTCCTGGCCGGGGCCGTGGAGGTCGATCTGGCACTCGACCAGGCCCCGCATACCGGTGCAGACGGTCGGGGTGTCCTCGGACCACATCCCGGTGTCGGAGACGATCACGGTGTCGCAGGCCAGCCGGTCGGCGTGCGCGCGGACCAGCTCGGAGAAGTGCGGGGAGCCGGACTCCTCCTCGCCCTCGATCAGCAGCTTGAGGTTCACCGCGGGCGCGACACGGCCGGTCACGGCCAGGTGCGCCCGTATCCCCAGGCTGTGGAAGAGAACCTGCCCCTTGTCGTCGGCGGCGCCGCGGGCGTAGAGCCTGCCGTCCTCGATGACGGGCTCGAAGGGGTCGGTGCGCCAGCCGTCCGCGCGGTCGGCGGGCTGAACGTCGTGGTGACCGTAGACGAGCACCGTAAGGGCGTCGGGATCACCGGACGGCCATTCGGCGAACACGGCCGGGGCGCCCGGTGTGTCCCATATCTCAGTCACCGGGAAGCCCGTGGCGGCCAGGTGGTCCCTGAGCCACTGGGCGCCGCGCCGGACGTCGTCGGCGCGGGCGGGGTCGGCGGATACGGACGGGATGCGCAGCCACTCGGAGAGATCGGCGAGGAAGGCGGCGCGATGGCCGTCCACAAAGGCGCGGACGGCGTTGTCCGTGTCCGGGGTGTTGCTCATGCATGTGAGCCTATCCGGCCCGCGGCCGGGCGAGGGCGGGGGCCTCCGGGCCGCTCAGGTGCGCTCGCTCTCGGTGACAGTTCCGGCATCGATACGGTCATTTCCGGTCGCGTCCCCGTACCCGCCCCCGCCGACGTCCGCGTCCCCCGGCTCCCCGAGCAGGACGCGCTCGAGTCCGGCCCGGCCGGGCAGCCCGGCGGGGCGGACCACCTCACCGCTGCGTACGTACACGAAGGCCGCCGTGACCGCCGACAGGGGCAGTCCGTGCTGTTCGGCCCAGGCGACGCGGTAGATGGCCAGCTGGAGCGGGTCGGCGTCCTGGGTGCGGCCGGTCTTCCAGTCGACGATCTCGTAGCGCGGGCCGTCGTCGGGGCCGGTACCGGACTCGCGGTACACCGCGTCGATCCGGCCGCGGACGGTGCGGCCCGCCAGGGTCAGCTGGACCGGCACCTCCACGCGGTAAGGGGTGCGGCGCGCGTACGACGTGCGGGCGAACGCCTCCTTGAGCGCGGTCAGATCCCGCTCGTCGGCGATCTCCGCCTCGTCGTCCTCGCCGCCCGGCAGCTCGTCCGGGCCGAGGAAAGGCAGCGGCAGCGCCTCGAAGCGCGACTCGACCCAGGCGTGGAAGCGGGTGCCGCGCCGCGCGGCGGGGCGCGGCGGCCGGGGCATGGGACGGGCCAGCTCCCGTGCGAAGCCGTCCGGGTCGGCGGCGAGGCGCAGCAGCTGGGACGCGGTGAGCGTGCCCGGCAGGGGCACCTCGTGCACGGTCTCACGGGCCCGGCGCAGCTCTCCGGCGAGCGCGTCCAGATCGCGGTCCCAGGAGCCGACCAGCCGGGCCTCCTCGGGCGCCAGTTCGTCATCGGCCGGTTCTGACGTGATTTCGGGCACATCGGGCTCCGGTGCGCCCGATTCCGGCGCGCCGTAAGGATCGGGGTACTGCCCGTCGCCGTGCGGCGCGTCATCGTAGGGCTCGTCCTCGTACGAACCGTAAGGATCCTCCGGAGGCTCGGGCCACTCCGGGTCCTCCGGGTCCTCCGGGGGTGCAAGCTCCTCCGGGGGCTCCGGGAAGAGGTCCCCGTCCGCCGAGGGGTGCCCCTCGTCCCGCGCGGTCGGTTCCTCCTCCGCCGTCTCGATGCGCGCCAGATGGGCGAGCACCACATCGGCGGCGCGGCGGCGGTGGCGCAGCGCGGCCGGGTCCAGCGGAAGCGGCCAGGCCCGGTCGGCCGCCGACTCCCGCAGGGCAGGGTTCTCCGCGCCCTCCTCCGGGGGTTCGGCCCATGCCTCGATCTCGCCGTACCCGGCCTCGCAGTGCTCGCGCAACGCGTCCAGGAAGCCCGACGGGCCGCGCGGACGCTTCTGGGTGGGGCCCCACCAGTGCCCGGAGCCCAGCAGCAGCGAGCGCGGCCGGGTGAAGGTCACATAGCCCAGCCGGAGCTCCTCGGTCCGCTGGTGCCCCTTCATGGCGTCCTTGAAGGCGGCGATCCCCTTGCTGTCCCAGGCGGTGATGTCCGGGAGGGTCCGCGCGTCCCCGCGCAGTTCGTGCGGCAGCACCTTCGCGTTCGCCGTCCAGGACTCGCGGGACTGTTCGCTCGGGAACTGCTTGGCGACCAGCCCCGGCACCGCCACCACATCCCACTCCAGCCCCTTGGCCTTGTGGGCGGTGAGCACCTTGACCGTGTTCTCGCCACCGGGCAGGGCGTTGTCGAGCCCCTTCTCGTACTGCGCGGCGGTGCGCAGGAAGCCGAGGAAGCCCTGCAGGGTGGCCTCGCCGTCCACGGCCGCCCCGCCCTCCCGGCCCGCGAAGGCGGCCGCGACATCCAGGAAGTTCCCGAGCGTCTCGCGGCGGCGCGCGGCCAGGGCATGCGGTGAGGCGGACAGCTCGACCTCGAGGCCCGTGGTCGCCAGGACCCGGTGGAGGACGTCCATCAGCGGATCGGCCAGCGAGCGGCGCAGCTCGCGGAGTTCGGCGGCGAGCCGGGCGAACCGGACCCGTGCGTCGGCCGAGAAGGGCAGCCCGTCGTCCGGGCCGCCGCCCGCCTCCAGGAAGGTGTCGAGGGCGTCGGCGAGGGAGATCACCTCGGCGGGGTCGGTGCCCTCGACGGCCTCGGCGAGCCGTCGGTCCGGATCGTCCTCCGCCCCGTCCGGCCCACCGTAGGAGACCACCGCGCGGGCGCGGCGGCCGAGCAGCGCGAGGTCGCGGGGGCCGATCCGCCAGCGCGGCCCGGTGAGCAGACGGACCAGCGCGGCGTTGGCCCCCGGGTCCTGGAGGACCTCGCAGACGGCCACCAGATCGGCCACCTCCGGCAGATGCAGCAGCCCCGACAGGCCCACCACCTCCACCGGAATGTCCCGCTCCACCAACGCGCCCTGGATCTGCGCGAAGTCGCCCGCCGTGCGGCACAGCACCGCGATCTCGCCGGGCGGGGTGCCGGTGCGCACCAGGTGGGCGATGGAGTCCGCGAGCCAGGCCAGCTCCTCGGCGTGGGTGGGCAGCAGCGCACAGCGCACCGCACCGTCCCGCTCGGCGCCGGGCGCGGGGCGCAGCGCCTCGACGCCCTCGTGCATCGCGCGCAGCGGGGCGGCCAGCCCGTTGGCGAGGTCCAGGAGGCGGCCGCCGCTGCGCCGGTTCTCGCTGAGCGCGAAGCGCTCCGCCGGGCGGCCGTCGGTGTGCGGGAAGTGCTCGGGGAAGTCGTCCAGGTTGGCCACGGAGGCGCCGCGCCAGCCGTAGATGGCCTGACACGGGTCGCCGACGGCGGTGACGGGGTGTCCGGTGCCGCCGCCGAAGAGACCGGACAGCAGCAGCCGCTGGGCGACGGAGGTGTCCTGGTACTCGTCGAGCAGCACGACCGCGAACTGCTCGCGCAGGATCCGGCCGACCTCCGGGTGGTCCAGGGCCAGGGTGGCCGAATGGGCGATCTGGTCGCCGAAGTCGAGCAGATCGCGGCGGCGCTTCTCCTCGCGGTACGCCTCGACCAGACCCAGGAGCTCCTGGCGGGCGCGGGCGGCCTCGGGCACCTTGCGCAGCGCCTCGTTGGTGAGCCGCGTGCCCTCCAGCGTCCGCAGCAGCTCGGTGTCGTACGCGCGCAGCCGCCCGGTGGGGACCAGGTGCTCGGCGAGCTCGGCGTCGAGCGCGAGCAGATCGGTGACCAGGTCGGCGAAGGGGCGGGTGAGCGCCGGATACGGGCCGGGGGCGGAGCGCAGAACGCGCGCGGCGAGCTGGAAGCGGGTGGCGTCGGCGAGCAGCCGGGCGCTCGGCTCGAGGCCGACGCGCAGCCCGTGGTCCTTGAGCAACTGTCCGGCGAACGCGTGGTAGGTGGAGATGACGGGCTCGCCCGGGGCTTCCTCGGTGGCGCCCGGATCCGGGTCCGGGTCCACGATGCCCGCCGTGACGAGGGCCTTACGGACGCGCTCCGCCAGCTCTCCGGCGGCCTTGTTGGTGAAGGTGAGGCCGAGCACCCGGTCGGGCGCCACCCGTCCGGTGCCGACCAGCCAGACGACGCGGGCGGCCATCACCGTGGTCTTGCCGGAGCCCGCCCCGGCGACGATCACCTGCGGGGCGGGCGGCGCGGTGATGCACTGCACCTGCTCCGGGGTGAACGGGATCCCGAGGAGTTCCTTGAGCTCCTCGGGATCGGTGATGCGGGCTGACACTCCAGTGAGGTTATCGGTGCCCACCGACACGCCCCGCCGCGCCGGTCGACGGCCGCCCCGGGGGCACGGCTTGAGAGGCAACGGCGTCAGCCCGGTGCCGCGCCGCCCCAGCCCCGTACGCGACAGCGTCACTCGACCACATGGCGCCCCTCCGCCCGCGCGCTGCACGCGCCCCGGAAGGCGCAGCGCTCGCAGTGGTCGCCCGTGCTCGGGCTGAACCGCTCGTCCAGGACGCGCCCGGCCGCGGTGGCGAGCAGCTGCCCCACCCACTCCCCGTCCAGCGGCTCCTGGGCCTGGACCTTGGGGACGTCGTCGCCGCCGTCCTTCTTGGCGGCGCCCTGCCGCAGCTGGACGAGCTCCGCACCGCCCGGCTCGGGGCGCCCGCCGTCGAAGACATCGTCCACGGCGCCCTCGCGCACCGCCAGCTGATAGACCGCCAGCTGGGGGTGGTGCTCGACATCGCCACGGGTCACGGCCTGCTTACCGGTCTTGAAGTCGACCACATAGGCGCGCCCCTGGTCGTCCGTCTCGACACGGTCCATGCTGCCGCGGATGCGCACCTTATAGACGTCGGCTTCGAGCGTGACGTCGAAGGAGTGCTCGGTGGCGACCGGGGTGCGGCCGCCGCGCTCCATCACATGCCACTGCAGAAAGCGCTCCAGGGCCGCCCGCGCCTGCTCCTTCTCCTGCCGTGACTTCCAGGGGGCGTCGAAGGCGAGCGCGTCCCATACGGAGTCCAGGCGCTCCATGAGGACCGCGAGATCGGCCGGGGTGCGGCCGGAGGCGACCTCGTCTGCCAGGACGTGCACGACATTGCCGAAGCCCTGGGCGGCCGTCGAGGGCGCGTCCGCCTTCACCTCGCGCCCCAGGAACCACTGGAGCGAGCAGGTGTTGACGAGCTGGTCGAGCGCGCTGCCGGAGAGCGCCACGGGCCGGTCCCGGTCACGCAGCGGGACCTCGCTGTGCGTCGGCTCGTACAGCCCCCACCAGCGGTAGGGGTGGGCGGCCGGGACCAGCGGCCGGCCCTCCTCGTCGCGCAGCGCCGCGAGCCGGGCCAGGCGGCGCGCGGCGGCGTCCCGCAGCGCCTCCGAGGCGTCCGGGTCGACGGTGGTGGCGCGCAGCTCGGCGACGAGCGCGGCGACGGACAGCGGGCGGCGCGGCCGGTGGGTGACGTCGGTGGGCGGGACGCCCAGTTCGGCGAGGAAGCGGGAGGGCTGGTCCCCGTCCTCGGAGGCGGCCTTGACGGCGGTGACCACGAGCCGCTCCTTGGCGCGCGTCGCCGCCACATAGAACAGCCGCCGCTCCTCGGCCAGCAGCGCGCCCGGCGGCAGCGGCTCGGCCAGCCCGTCCCGGCCGATCCGGTCGGCCTCCAGGAGCGAGCCGCGCCGCCGCAGATCGGGCCACAGCCCCTCCTGCACCCCCGCGACGACCACCAGGGCCCATTCCAGCCCCTTGGAACGGTGGGCCGTCATCAGCCGTACGGCGTCGGGGCGGACCATCCGGCGGGAGAGGGTGTCGGCGGCTATGTCCTGGGCGTCGATCTCCTCCAGGAAGTTGAGGGCGCCGCGGCCGCCGGTGCGCTCCTCGGCGCGCGCGGCGGTCTCGAACAGCGCGCACACCGCGTCCAGATCGCGGTCCGCGTTCCGCCCGGCGGTGCCGCCGCGCTGGGCGGCCCGCTCCAGTCGGCCGGGCCAAGGGGTGCCGTCCCACAGCCCCCACAGCGCCTGTTCGGCGGTGCCGCCCCGGGCCAGCGCCTCCTGGGCCGTGCGCAGCAGCCGCCCGAGGTTCTGAGCGCCGCGTGCGTACGCCGGGTCGTGGACGGCGAGGCGCTCCGGCTCGGCGAGCGCTTCGGCGAGCAGGACGTCGGAGGGGCGCGGCACCGCCCGCCCGGCCGACCGCTCCTCCTCGCGCAGCGAGCGGCCCAGGCGGCGCAGATCGGCGGCGTCCATACCGCCGAGGGGCGAGGCGAGCAGGGTCAGGGCGGTCTCGACGCCGAGGACCGCGGACAGCCCGCCGCTGTCCGGCAGCGCGGCCGTGGCGGCCGCCCGCAGAGCCGTCAGCAGGGGGGCCACGGCGGGCTCATGGCGCAGCGGGATGTCATCGCCGTCCACCTCGACGGGGACCCCGGCCGAGGTGAGCGCCCGGCGCACGCCCGGGATCGAGCGCCCCCCGGCGCGCACCAGGACGGCCATTTCACGCCAAGGCACCCCGTCCTCCAGATGGGCGCGGCGCAGGATGTCGGCCACATTGTCGAGCTCGGCGCCCGCGGTCGGGTACGTGTACGCCTCGACGCGGCCGCCATCGCGGGTGGCCGCGAGCTCCCGGTGCGCCCTTACGGCTGGCGCGGGCAGCCGGGAGAGCGGCATCCGGCCGGTGATCTGCCGGGTGGCCGCGAGCAGCGCGGCCCCCGAGCGGCGGGAGACGGTGAGGACCTCCATGTCGGCGGGGTGCCCGTCCGCCCGCGGGAAGTCCTCGCGGAACCGGAGGATGCCGCCGACGTCGGCGCCGCGGAAGGCGTAGATCGACTGATCGGGGTCGCCGAAGGCGAGCAGCGTCCTGCCGCCGCCCGCGAGCGCCCGCAACAGCCGCCCCTGGGCCACGTCGGTGTCCTGGTACTCGTCGACGAACACCGCGTCGTACCGCGCCGCCAGCTCGGCCGCGACCTCCGGCCGCCCGGCGAGCAGCACCGCGCGGTGCACCAGCTCCGCGTAGTCCAGCACCCCCTGGGCGTCCAGGACGTCGAGGTACTCGGCGAGGAAGCCGGCCGCCGCGGACCAGTCGGGGCGCCCGGTGCGCTGGGCGAACTCCCCCAGCGACCGTGGGCCGAGGCCCAGCTCCCGGCTGCGGGCCAGCACCGCGCGCACCTCGTCGGCGAAGCCCCGCGTGGTCAGGCAGGCGCGCAGGTCGTCCGGCCAGCGGACGAAGGCCCGGCCCTCGCTCGCCAGCTCGGCCTGACCGGCGAGCATTTCCCTGACGACGACGTCCTGCTCCGGTCCGGAGAGCAGCCGCAGCGGGTCCATGAAGAGGTCGACGTCCTGGTGGGCGCGGACCAGGGCGTAGCAATAGGAGTGGAAGGTCGTGGCCCGCGGGGCGCTCGCGCCGCCCAGGCGCGCGGACATGCGGTCGCGCAGTTCGACGGCCGCCTTACGGCTGAAGGTGAGCACCAGGAGCCGCTCGGGATCCGCGCCCTCGCGCACCCGGCGCGCCACCGCCTCCACGAGCGTCGTGGTCTTGCCCGTGCCGGGCCCGGCGAGCACCAGCAAAGGACCGCCCCGGTGCTCAACCACAGCGCGCTGCCGTGCGTCCAGGACAGGAAGGGCACCTGGCTCCGGCCGATGACGGAGCAGGCGATAGACGCCCTGGGCCGACTGCCGGGAGGACGGCTGCCGTGCCTGCCGCTGCCGCGGAAGGGACGAGGGGGAGGGGCTCACGTTGGATCGCCGGTCCTGGTGGGTTGGCTGGGTGCGGGACAGCCTCTCATGCGCTGTGGGGCCTCACCCGGATGGCTGTGGATACCGCCGGTACGACCGCGAGCCCGCCCCACGCCGGTACGGCCCCGCGCCCATGGCACACCGGTACGGGCTCACGCTCATCGGACGTCCGTACGGCCGCCGGCCCGCCGCGCACGCGTACGGCCCCGCGCTCACCGCGCCCCGGCACGACCGCGCGTCCGCCGCCCCCGACGACGGCCGCCCCGGTCCCGCCGCGCTTCCGAAAGCCGCCCCGCTAACGGCCGTGGTCCGGCCCGCCCCCGTCCCACCGCGCCCTGGCCATGTCGATCCGCGGCACATGGCCCTCGGCCGAGCGCGCCGCCTCGCGCAGCGGGGTGCCCTCCTCACGGTAGTGGTCAAGGGCGCGCAGCTCGTGGCCGGGCAGCAGCACACCGTCCGCGCGCACCACCCGCCACCACGGCACGGCGCCCCCGTAGAGCGCCATCACCCGCCCCACCTGGCGCGGGCCGCCCTCCTCCAGCCATTCGGCGACGTCCCCGTAGGTCATCACGCGGCCGGAGGGGATCAGCTCGGCCACCTCCAGCACCCGCTCGGCGTACTCGGGCAGCTCCTCGGCGCTGTCCCCGTCCTCCGGCTCCCTGCTCTCCCGGCTCATCCGCCCCATCCTGCCGCACCCCTCCGACAGCCCGGACGACAGCCGCGCCAAACGCTTCGCCGCACGCCCCTCCGCACGCCCCGTGGAGCGCACCACCGCGCCCCGCGCAGGGTGGCGGCGGGCGCGCTTCGAGCCGGGTCGCGGTTCGATCACGCATTGTGCGGGAATCCTCAGCAGGGCGTACCATTCGGGGTCCACGTCCCCGAAATGCACCCTGATGCCCCCCTCCGCAGCCCGGGCATGCCACCATCTTCCGGGCGGTGACTGGTGATACGAGATCAAGAAGAGACGGCGAAGCAGCAGGGTGCGCAGCCTCCGGAGGAGGAGGCCCGCACCCCGAAGGCGTTGCCGCACTCCACGACACCGTCCGGTCGGCCGGAGACAGAGGCCCCGGGCTCGGGGGATGACTGCGGCCCGGACGGACCGGAGGGCCATGTGGACCGGGTCTCCGGCGACGAGCCGCTGCTGCCGGCCCGCGTGCACCGCCCCTCCGATCTGCTGCGGACGCTGCTCGGGATCCTCGGCATGGCCGTCGTGCTCGCCATCGCGGCCTTCGCCCACGGCACCACCGCGGGTCTGGAGAAGGACATCGGGCACGGCGCCGACCAGGCGCCCCCGCTACTGATCGACTTCGCGGGGCTCACGGCCGGGGTGGCCGTCCTCGTCCTGCCGGTGGCCTTCGCCTTCGAGCGGCTGATCAAACGGGACGGCCTGCGGATCGCCGACGGCGTGCTGGCCGCGGTGCTGGCCCACGGGGTGTCCCTCGCCATGGACCTCTGGGTCGCCAGAGGTGCCCCCGGCTCGCTCCGCGAGGCCCTCACCCAGCCCGCCCCCGGCGGCACCTTCAGCGACCCCGTGCACGGCTATCTCGCCCCCGTCATCGCCTATATGACGGCCGTCGGCATGGCCCGGCGCCCGCGCTGGCGGGTGGCCATGTGGTGCGTGCTGCTGCTCGACGCCTTCGCGGTGCTCGTGGGCGGCTACACCACACCGTTCTCGATCATCCTTACGGTGCTCATCGGCTGGGCGGTGGCCTACGGCACGCTCTACGCGGTCGGCTCCCCCAATGTGCGCCCCACCGGCCAGCACCTGCTCGCCGGGCTGCGCCGGGTCGGTTTCAACCCGGTCAGCGCCATGCGCGCCGAGGAGCCCGAGGACGAGCACGGCCATGGCGACCGGGGCCGCCGCTATCTGGTCACCCTGGAGGACGGCCCGCCCCTGGACGTCACCGTCGTCGACCGGGAGCAGCAGGCCCAGGGCTTCTTCTACGGCGTCTGGCAGCGGCTGACCCTGCGGACGATCACCCCGCCCCGCAGCCTCCAGTCGCTGCGCCAGGCCCTGGAGCAGGAGGCGCTGCTCGCCTACGCGGCCATCGCGGCCGGGGCCAACGCGCCCAAGCTGATCGCCACCTCCGAGCTCGGCCCGGACGCCGTGATGCTCGTCTACGAGCACGTCGGCGGCCGACCGCTGCACGCCCTGCCGGACGAGGCGATCACCGACGAACTGCTGGCCGGGGCCTGGCACCAGGTCCAGGCGCTCCAGTCGCGGCGGATCGCCCACCGGCGGCTGGACAGCGACGCCCTGCTCATCGACCGCAACGGCACGGTCTTCCTGACCGATCTGCGCAGCGGCGAGATCGCGGCCGGTGACGTGGTACTGCGGATGGACATCGCACAGCTGCTGACCACCCTGGGCCTGCGGGTGGGCGCCGAACGCTCCGTGGCCGCCGCGGTGGAGGTCCTCGGCCCGGACGCGGTCGCCGGCAGCCTTCCGCTGCTGCAGCCCCTGGCACTCGGCCGGGGCACCCGCGCGACCCTGCGCCAGCTCGCGCGCGAGCGCGCCCAGCGGCACCGGGAGGCCGTCCTGGAGGCGTCCCACGCCGCCAAGGAGGCCAAGGAGGCCCGGGAGGCCGAGGCGAGAGAGGCACAGGAGGCCGCCGGGGGCCCGGAGGCGGCCGCCGGCGACCGTAAGACGGCCAAGGCCGAGAAGCAGGCGGAGAAGCGCGCCATCGAGGAGGCCCTGGAGGACGCCCGCGAGGAGGATCTGCTCTCCCAGATCCGGCAGCAGGTGCTGCTGGTGAGGCCCCAGGCTCCGATACAGCCCGAACGGCTGGAGCGCATCAAGCCGCGCACCCTGGTCAGCTTCTGCGCGGGGGCCTTCGCCGCGTACTTCCTGCTGTCCCAGTTCACCCATCTCAAGCTGGGCGCCCTGGTCGGCGAGGCCAACTGGATCTGGGTCATCTTCGCGCTCGTCTTCTCCGCGCTCACGTATCTGGCCGCGGCGCTGAGCCTGCTCGGCTTCGTCCCGGAGAAGGTGCCCCTCGGGCGTACGGTGCTGGCACAGGTGGCCGCCTCGTTCGTGAAGCTGGTGGCGCCCGCGGCGGTCGGCGGGGTCGCCCTCAACACCCGCTTCCTCCAGCGCGCGGGGGTGCGGCCGGGACTCGCGGTGGCCAGTGTGGGCGCCTCCCAGCTGTTCGGGCTCGCCAGCCATATCGTGCTGCTGCTGACCTTCGGCTACATCACCGGCACCGAGCGCACCCCGGCGCTCTCGCCGTCCCGGACAGTGATCGCCGGGCTGCTGACGGCCGCCGTTCTGGTGCTGGTGGTGACCGCCATTCCGGTGCTGCGGAAGTTCGTGTCCACCCGGGTGCGGTCGCTGTTCGCGGGCGTCGTCCCGCGCATGCTGGACGTGCTCCAGCGGCCCAAGAAGCTGCTCGCCGGCATCGGCGGCACCCTGCTGCTGACCGCCGCGAACGTGATGTGCCTCGACTCCGCGATCCGGGCGTTCGGCGGTGAGCTGAGCTACGCGAGCATCGCCGTCGTCTTCCTCGCGGGCAACGCCCTGGGGTCGGCGGCGCCCACCCCCGGCGGTGTGGGCGCGGTCGAGGCCGCCCTGATCGCGGGTCTGACCTTCGCCGGGCTGCCGTACGAGACGGCGGCGCCCGCGGTGCTGCTCTTCCGGCTGATGGTCTTCTGGCTGCCGGTGCTGCCCGGCTGGGTGGCCTTCACCCACCTCACCCGCAAAGCGGCGCTGTAGCGCCGTTGCCCGCCCGCGAAAGGGCGCTGTAGGGCTCGCCCGCGATGAGGCGCCGTAGCGCCCGTAGAGGCCCCGCTGGAGCCCTCCCGCGGTCGCCCGGACACCCAGGCCCTCCCCTCACCCGTACGCCCCCGCTGTGCGCGCGTGTGGCGGCCACGGACCTCACGATGGCGGTACCCCCACCCATGGGAGAGCCGCCGTGTCCCGACCTCTGCGCCTCGGTGCGCTGTCCGCCGCCCTGCTGCTGGCCGCCCTGGCCGCCGGATGCGGTGGCGACGGTGGACGGCCGGACACCTCGGCCCACCAGAAGCTGGACTGGGCCGGCTGCCCCGCCCCCTCCTCGAGCCAGGACGCGACCGCCACCAAGGCGCCGGGCGGGGAGTGGGAGTGCGCGACGCTCCATGTGCCGCTGGACTACCGCAAGCCGCACGGCAAGACCATCGGCATCGCCATGATCCGCGCCAAGGCCACCGACCGGCGCCACCGGCTCGGCTCGCTCATCTTCAACTTCGGCGGCCCCGGCGGCTCGGGCGTGGCCACCCTCCCGGCGCTCGCGGGCAGCTACAAGCAACTGCGCACCCGCTACGACCTGGTCAGCTTCGACCCGCGCGGGGTCGGTCGCAGCAGCGGGGTGCGCTGCCTCCCGGACCGGCAGCTCGACGCCTACTACGCCGCCGACTCCACCCCGAACGACAGCGCCGAGGTGAAGAGCCTGGTCCGCCGGGTCAAGACCTACGCCGCCGGATGCGAGAAGAACTCCGGCACGATCCTGCCGTACGTCGGCACCACCAACGCCGCCCGTGACATGGATCTCATGCGGCGCGTCCTCGGCGACAAGAAGATGCACTATTTCGGCGTCTCCTACGGCACCGAACTCGGCGGCGTCTACGCCCATCTGTACCCGAAGCAGGTGGGGCGCGCCCTCTTCGACGGGGTCGTGGACCCCATGCAGACGCCCGAACAGGGCGCGCTCGGCCAGGCCAAGGGGTTCCAGCGCGCCCTCGACGACTATCTGAAGGCATGCACCAGGACCAGCGTCTACAGCTGCCCCACCCAGAACCGGATCCGCACGCTGCTGAAGCGGCTCGACGGCCGTCCGGTGCGCGGCTACAGCGGCCGGAAGCTGACCGAGTCCCTGGCCGACGGAGGCATCGCGCAATCCCTGTACTCGCGGGAGTACTGGCAGTACCTCACCCAGGGGATCGCCGCCGCCCAGCAGGGCGACGGCAGGATCCTGCTGGCCCTGGGGGACGCCATGAACGGACGCGGCCCGGACGGCCGCTACAGCACCCTCCAGTCCGCCCTTACCGCCATCACCTGCGCCGACTTCGAGCAGCGCTATACGGTCCCGGACATCGAGCGGAAGCTGCCCACCTTCCGTAAGGTCTCCCCCGTCTTCGGCGACATGATGGCGTGGGGCCTGACCCAGTGCACCGACTGGCCGGTCCGGGGCGCCTGGACCACACCCGACGTGAGCGCGAAGGGGGCCGCGCCGATCCTGGTCGTCGGCAACACCGGTGACCCGGCGACCCCGTACGAGGGTGCCGCGCGGATGGCGAAGGAGCTGGGGCCCGGGGTCGGCGTCCAGCTCACCTACAAGGGCGAGGGCCATGGGGCGTACGACAGCGGCAACGCCTGTGTCCGAAAGACGGTCAACGCCTATCTGCTGCAGGGCACGGTGCCGCCGAAGGGCAAGGTCTGCACCTAGGCCCAGGTCCGCGCCCAGACCCGCCGCACCCCGGCCGACCTCACGAATCGTGACGGCTTTGAGAAGAACCACAGGCGATTCCGTCCCCGCCTCCTCATAGGATCTCCGGATATGCCGAGTTCCTCACGCACCATACGGACCAGGGCGCTGGTCTCCATGACCGCCGTGGTCACCCTCCTCGCCGTCGCGGGCTGCGACGACGACGGGGGAAACGAGCAGGGCAAGGCGTCGTCCGAGCCCTCGGCGTCGGCCCCGGCCGCGCCTTCGGATTCCGGGCTGCCGGGCTCGCTCACGGGTCAGAAGCTCAACTGGTCGTCCTGTCCCGCCCCGACCGCGATGCAGGGCACCGGTGAGAAGCCGGGAAGCGAGTGGGAATGCGCCACTCTCAAGGCGCCGCTGGACTACGCGAAGCCCAGAGGCGAAACGATCGATCTGGCCATGATCCGCGCCAAGGCCACCGGATCGGGCAAGCGCATCGGCTCCCTGGTGTTCAATTTCGGCGGACCCGGCGGCTCCGGTGTCTCCTCGCTCCCCGGTTTCGCCTCCGCCTACGACACCCTGCGCTCACGCTATGACCTGGTGAGCTTCGATCCGCGCGGGGTCGGCGAGAGCGCCGGGGTGCGGTGCCAGAGCGACGCGGAGATCGACGCCTCGGACGCCGTGGACAGCACGCCGGACGACGACGCCGAGGTCAAGACCGCGATGGCGGACTCCAAGGCGTTCATCAAGGGCTGTGAGAAGCGTTCCGGCAAGGTGCTCGGCCATGTGGACACCGTGAGCGCCGCGCGTGACATGGACCTCATGCGGCAGGTGCTGGGCGACGACAAACTGTCGTACTTCGGCATCTCCTACGGCACCGAACTCGGCGGCGTCTACGCCCATCTGTACCCGAAGAGGGTGGGACGCGCGGTCCTGGACGCCGTGGTCGACCCCACCGAGGACCCCGAGCAGGGCTCCTACGGCCAGGCGAAGGGCTTCCAGCTCGCGCTCGACAACTACCTCAAGGACTGCGCCAAGAAGGGCCTGGCCTGCCCGACCGGCGGCGACCCGGCGGCGGGCGCCGGCCGGATCGCGGCCTTCCTGAAGAAGCTCGACAAGAAGCCGCTGTCCACCGAGAGCGGCCGCAAGCTCACCCAGGACGGGGCGCTGGGCGGTATCGCCGCCGCCCTCTACGACAAGGAGAGCTGGAAGTACCTGACGCTCGGGCTGCAGGAGGCGATGCAGCTCGAGGAGGGCAACATGCTGCTCGCGATGGCCGATTCGATGTCCGGCCGCGACGAGAACGGCCACTACAGCAACATCAACGCCGCCAACGCGGCCATCAACTGCGTGGACGACAGGCAGCGTTACACGGTGACCGATGTGAAGGCCCAGCTGCCGCGCTTCCGTAAGGCGTCACCGGTCTTCGGCGAGTATCTGGCCTGGGGCATGCTCGGCTGCACCGGCTGGCCGGTGGACGGCACCACGGACACCCCGGACGTCAGCGCCGAGGGCTCGGCGCCGATCCTCGTGGTCGGCAACACCGGAGACCCGGCCACCCCGTACGAGGGGGCCCGGAAGATGGTCCAGGAGCTGGGCAAGGGCGTGGGCGTCGAGGTCACCTACAAGGGGCAGGGCCATGGCGCGTACAACAGCGGCAACGCCTGTATGACGAAGACCGTGAACGCCTATCTCCTGGACGGGAAGGTGCCCGCGGGCGGCAAGACCTGCCGCTGAGGCTCTCGCGGCAGCCGTAAGGGGGCCGACGACAGCCGTAAGGGGGCCGGATCGCCGTCGGCGCGGCGGTCCGGCCCCCTTACGGGCGGTGCGTACCGGAGATCAGTAGACCGGCTTGTCGGGCTCGATCTGGTTGACCCAGCCGATCACGCCACCGCCCACATGGACGGCGTCGGAGAAGCCCGCGGACTTCAGGACGGCCAGGACTTCCGCCGACCGGACACCCGTCTTGCAATGCAAGACGATCTTCTTGTCCTGCGGAAGGTCCTGGAGGGCGCCGCCCATCAGGAACCCGTCCTTCGGGATCAGCCGGGCGCCGGGGATCGAGACGATCTCGTACTCGTTCGGCTCGCGGACATCGATGATGTCGATGTTCTCGCCGTCGTCGATCCACTCCTTGAGCTGCTTGGGAGTGATCGTCGAACCAGCCGCCGCCTCCTGGGCCTCGTCCGACACCACACCGCAGAACGCCTCGTAGTCGATCAGCTCGGTGACGGTCGGGTTCGGGCCGCAGACCGCGCAGTCCGGGTCCTTGCGGACCTTGACCTGGCGGTAGGTCATCTCCAGGGCGTCGTAGATCATCAGACGGCCGACCAGCGGGTCCCCGGTGCCGGTGAGCACCTTGATGGCCTCGGTGACCTGGATGGAGCCGATGGACGCGCACAGCACGCCCAGCACGCCGCCCTCGGCGCAGGAGGGAACCATGCCGGGCGGCGGGGGCTCCGGGTACAGGCAGCGGTAGCAGGGACCGTGCTCGGACCAGAAGACCGACGCCTGGCCGTCGAAGCGGTAGATCGAACCCCACACGTACGGCTTGTTCAGCAGCACGCACGCGTCGTTGACCAGATAGCGGGTGGCGAAGTTGTCGGTGCCGTCCACGATCAGGTCGTACTGGGAGAAGATCTCCATCACGTTGTCCGCCTCGAGGCGGCCCTGGTGCAGCACGACGTTCACGTACGGGTTGATGCCGAGGACCGTGTCACGGGCGGACTCCGCCTTGGACCGGCCGATGTCCGCCTGGCTGTGGATGATCTGGCGCTGCAGGTTGGACTCGTCGACCTCGTCGAACTCCACGATGCCGAGGGTGCCCACGCCTGCCGCGGCGAGGTACATCAGGGCGGGGGAGCCGAGGCCGCCCGCGCCCACACAGAGCACCTTGGCGTTCTTCAGCCGCTTCTGCCCGTCCATCCCGACATCGGGGATGATCAGATGGCGCGAGTACCTGCGGACCTCGTCGACGGTGAGCTCGGGAGCCGGCTCGACCAGGGGTGGCAGCGACACGGGGACTCCGTAAGGGGAGGGAGCAGACGGTTCACCCCCGCGTGAGCGGGGTGGTTTTCTTCTCGTAACACTGCCACGCCCCATCTCATTCCATGACACGTGGTCCGAGTCGCGAGACGATTTCGTCCCAGTAGCCGGGCAGGGCCGTCCAGGGGGAATCGGTACAGGTCCGCCCGTCCGGATGGGCCGTACGGTCGGTGAAGTAGATCGTGCCCGCGCCCTGCCAGCGGGCGATCCTCAGCGCTTCCTCAAGATGCCGGCGGGGAACGCCGTGCACCTGGTGGCAGAACCGTTCGGGCGGATACCCGGCGGTCCACTCGGCCACCTGGGACCAACGATAGTCGGGCCACGAGCCCCGGAAGGTCACCAGCTGATCGGCGAGCTCCATATAGCCCTCATGCGGATGGATGCCCTGGCCGAGCACCAGATAGGCCCCGCCCAGCAGCGCGCGCAGCGTGGCCGCCGTACGGCGGACCTCCGGCAGTCCGGGGCGGTCCACCGGGCAGCGCTCCAGGCAGAAGCCGTCGACCTGGTACCAGTCCAGGAAGTGGTTCGCGTCACTGATCACCTCGCCGAAGGGGCGGGTGCCGCACCGCAGGTCGAGATGGCCCAGCACCCGTACGCCCGTGGCACGCAGCCGGGCCGCCGCCGTAAGGCAGTGCGGATCCCTGCGCGAGCCGGGGCCGCGGGCGACATTGAGGACCGCCCAGTGCAGGGGCGCGCCGGGGCGGGTGAGCTCGGCCCACTCGGTGGGCGCCACCAGGGGGTGGGCGTAGCCGGGCACTCCGAAGCCCAGCCGGGCGGCGGTGGCCGGGACCTCGTGCCCGGGGTCCGCGGGGATCAGATGCGACATGCCGCCTCCATCCAGATGTCGGCGAGCGACTCCTCCAGCGGGATCCTCGATCGCCAGCCGAGCCGGTCGCGGGCGGTGCGCACATCGGCCTGCTGCCAGCTGCCGCAGCCGTCCGGGTAGGGGTAGGTGGCGCCGGCGCCCGCCGGGCCGCCGCCGTGCTCGCCCGCCACCTGGGGGTGGGCGGATGCGTGGCCGTGGGCGGTGGCATGGCTGTGGGCCGCGCCATGGGGATGGGCGGGCGCCGGGACGTGGGCCGCGGCGGCCGGGACGTGATGCGGCCCCCCGCGCCCCGGCGGGGTATCGATCTCGTGCAGAGCACCGCCGAAGCCCGCCACCCTGGCGAGCACGGAGGCCGCCTCGCGCAGCCTTACGGCGCGCCCGCTGCCGATGTTGACCACGCCCTGCGCGGCCGACAGCGAGGCCGCGTGGACCGCCCGCGCCACGTCCCGTACGTCCACGAAGTCGCGCTGCACGCCCAGGCCGCTCAGCTTGAGCTCGCTCTCCCCGGACTGCATCGCGCGCCGCATCGCCTCCGCGAGCCGCCCCAGCGGCGAACCGGCCGGGGTGCCGGGCCCCACGGGCGAGAAGACCCGCAGCACCACCGCGTCCAGCCCGGAGCCCAGCACCAGCTCGGTCGCGGCGAGCTTGCTCACGCCGTACGGGCCGCCGGGGCGCGGCACGGCGTCCTCGGCGGTCGACGAGCCGGGCTGCGAGGGCCCGTACTCGGAGGAGCAGCCGATCTGGACGAGGCGGGCGCCGCAGCCGCTGCGGCGCAGCGACTCGCAGACAGTGGCCACGGCGACGGTGTTGTGCCGGGTGAGCTCGCGCGCCCCGCCACGGGTCGCCCCGGCGCAGTTGATCACGACGCCTGGGTGGACCGCGTTGAGGAAGCGGGTGAGCGCGCCCGGACTGCCGTTGGAGAGGTCGAACCGCACATCGGCGTCGTCGCCGCGGCCGAGCGCGGTGAGCTGGACGGCGGGGTCGGCGAGCAGGTGTTCGGCCACATAGCGGCCGAGGAATCCGCCGGACCCGAGCAACAGGACTCTCATCGGTCGCGCCTCCCCGTACCGGCGCGCTGATCGGTCATGTCGCAGCTCATGTGGTTGCTCCTCGGACTCATTGAGGGGGAAGGACGGGGGGTGGCGGGTTCGGTGGGCGCCTTACGGGGGCGGTGGGCCCCTTACGGGCACGGTGGACGCCTTACCGGCGCGGTGGACGCCTTATGGGGCGCGGTCCGGGGCAGTGCGGGTCGTACGGGTGTCACGGGCGGGCCGGGCGGTACGCGCACCGGGGTCGCCGTGGGCGGAGGCCCGGCACAGGGCGCCGAACGCGTGGATCAGCAGGACGAGCGTGGCGGCGCCGCAAGCGGCCACGGGGACGGCGGCCGTGCCCTGGGCGGCGGCCAGCCGTGCCACGGGCTCCCCGAGCGGCGCGGCGCCCGGCAGCCGGGCGGCCGCCGCCGTCGCCAGGGCCGCGGCCTGGACCGCGCAGGCCACGGCAAGGCCGCTGAGCGCGGCCCTCCGGAAGCCGTGGACGGCGAGCAGCCGGGCGAGGAACAGCAGCCCGCAGAGCGCCACGACGGCGGCCTCGGCCGTCGAGAGGGGCGCGGCGGCGGGAGGCGATCCGGGCACCGTGAGCCGGGCCGCGGGCACCAGGGCCGCCAGAGCGCAGAGGAAGGCCGTCACCACGCTCGCGAACAGCGGGCGCACCCCCGCCGCGAACTCCTCGAGACCACGGCTGACCGCCAGCCTGCGGCGCGCCCTCACGGCGAACCAGCGGGCGCACCACGCGGCGGGCGCGGCGGCCAGGGCGAGGAGCACGGCGGCCTCGGCCGCGGGCGCCGCGTCGTAAGGGCGGCGTCCGTCGAGGAGCCCGGTGAGCAGCCAGTCCCCGGCGGCGGCGTACCCGAGCAGCCAGCCGATGCCGAAGGCGTGCGCGAGACGGCCCCCGCGCCCGCTCCCACGGACGCGCAGGGGGCCGCGGCGCAGACACAGCCACAGGGCGATGAGCGTCAGGGCGGCGCCGCCCGCGCCCAGGCCGAGGCCGACGGTGGCGTCCTTACGGATGGCATCGACGCGGAAGGCAGCGGACGCCGTCGCCGCGCACAGGGCGCCCGGCAGCAGCCACAGCGCCGCGAGTGTCAGCCGCACTGCCGGCGCGCGCCCCGGGGCGGGGACGGCCGGGGGCGCGGGCTCCTCGGCTCGCGGCACCCGGGCGTACAGCTCCTCGGCGAGCGAGAAGACATCGCGGTGCCGGAAGCGCGCGGCGGTGCGGTCCGTCACACCGTGGGCCTCCAGCCCGGCGGCGATCTCCAGCGGATCGACGGCGCGGGCGCACAGGTCGTGGTGGCGGTGCATCAGCGCCCGCACCGGATCGGCGGGCCCGCGCCGCCCCTTCGCGGCGGCGGTGCGCGGGGACGCCTCGTCCGGCCGCCGGGAGACCGGCACCCGGGCGGCCCCGGACAGGGCGGCGAGGCCGTGGTCGGGGGCGAAGCCGCTATCGGAGGCAGGACCACGGTCCGAAACGGGGCCGCGATCGGAGGCAGGGCCACGACCGGAGGCGAGGCCACGATCCGAGACGGGGCCTCGGTCCGAGGCGAGGCGGCGGTCCGAGGCGAGGCGGCGGTCCGAAACGGGGCCACGATCGGAGACGGGGCCGCAGTCCGAGGCGAGCCCGCGATCGGAAGCAAGGCCGCGATCAGAAGCAAGGCCGCAGTCCGAGGCGAGCCCGCGATCGGAGACGGGGCCGCGACCCGAGGCCGAGCCGCGAGCGGAGGAGGCCGGGTCGAACGGGCCGTTCCACCGGGGAGGCGTGGTCATGCGCCCTCCTCGGACGGGCGCGGGCCCACGCCCAGCGGCTCGCGTGGCGGTGGACCCGCCCAGGTGGGGGTGTGCTCCGGGGCGGGGCGGGAGGCGGCCGGGCCGGGCGGCCGGTGCCCGAAGTCGTCACCGTCGCGCCCCGCGGTCCAGCGCCCCGGCACATGGGCCTCGGCGGGGCGGGCGAACGGCAGCGGCCCGCCGCCCTCGCCGACCTCCTCGCGCGGCACCGGGCAGTGCGACATCAGCTCCAGATAGATTCCGCGAAAGGCCGCGACGTTCTGCTCGACCGTGAACAGCTCCAGCGCACGGGCGCGCGCGGCGGCGCCCAGGCGCGCACAGCGCTCGGCGTCGCTCAGCAGCGCCAGGCACGCGTCCGCGAGCGCCCGGGGATTGCGCGGGGGCACCACGAGGCCGGTGCCGCCGATGACCTCGCACACCGCGCCCACGTCCGTGGACACCGTGGCCCGCCCGCAGAACATCGCCTCGACCAGCCCGACCGGAAAGCCCTCGACCACGCTGGACAGCACCACGACACCGCCCGCCCCATAGGCGTCGGCCAGGGTCGGCACCTCGGGGTCGCCGAGCCGCTCGAAGGAGACCGGGCTGTCACCGGCGGAGTGGGCGTCCGCCGCCTCGTCGGGGAAGAGATGGTCGGCCAGCGCCCGGCAGTGGGCCGGATAGCCGTCCGGCTCCGGGTCCTCGCCGCGCCGGGTCTCGACGATCCTCAGCCGGGCGTCCGGCTGCCACCGGCGCACTTCGGCGAAGGCGTGCAGCAGCGCGATGACGTCCTTGGGCGGTTCGATCCGGCCCACCCACACCAGCGTCCGGTCGTCGCCTTCGGACGGGGCCGCCCCCTGCTCGCCGACCTCCGCGAACCGGGCGGCGTCCATGCCCGGGTAGACGGTGCGCAGCCGCTCCCGGTCGGCGCCGCACCGTTCCTGCCAGCGGCGGGTGTGCGTATTGCCGGGGGTGATCAGATCCGCCCGCGCGTATGCCTCGGCGGCCAGCCGGCCGTGGAACGCGGTCAGCAGGGACCGTACGGGCCCGGAGAGCGGCCGTCCGCCCTCCGCACCCGCCGCACCGGTCGCACCGGCCGCACCCGCCAGATAGCACTCGCGCAGCCGTACGCCGTACTCGGTGAGCAGCAGCGGGGTGCCGAAGCGGCGCTTGGCCAGCAGCCCGGGGAGCACGGCCGCGCCGCCGGTCGCGGCGTGGCACAGATCCACCCCGGCCAGCCCCGGATCGCCTCCGGCCCCGTCGCCGTACCAGTCGAGCGACAGCGGGCGCAGTGCGCGCTCCAGGGCCTCGGTGACGGTCAGCAGATCGGCGACCCGCACCCGCTGCGCGCCGTGCGGCGCCCCGAGGGTGCGGCAGGCCCGCTCCAGCGTCCTTACGGCGTCCTCGGAGCGGAGCGCGCCGGACAGTCCGCCGTACTCCCCCGCCAGGTCCGCGAGGCCGTGGAGTCCATAGGCGAAACGGTCCGCCTGGTCCGTGGAGCACCCGGGCACACCGGAGCCCTGAGCCACGCCGGAGGCCTGAGGCGCACCAGAGCCCTGAGCCACACCGGAGCCCTGAGCCACGCCGGAACCGTAAGGCGCGCTGATCCCCGCGGCCAGCTCCCCGAAGTGCTCGGCGAACCGCCGCCGCTGCCGGCGGCCGCCCCACCCGCCCCGCCGGGGCTCGGGCTCTCCCCACAGCGGCGCCGCGCACACCCGGCCGACGTGCCGTGGCAGCTCGCCCCAGCCCGCACCCTCCTGACCGGGGTCGCGGCTGAGCGCGTACACCTCGAACTCATGCTGGGCGAGCCCGCGCACCAGCCGGTCGCACCACACCCGCGCATCACCGGTCGCATACGGATAGCCACCCTCCGTAAGCAGTCCCACGCGCATGAGCGCACCCCCGATCTCCCAAACGGGCCGTTCGTCTGCCGCCGTCACCGGCGGCGGCCGCCGTCAGGCAGCGGGAGCACGTTATGCGCGCAGGGCCATGGCGCGATGGACGGTTGTCCGTCGCACCACCGGAAGGGGTGAACGCACGTGACCTATCGGGAATTCATGCGTTGCGAGGCGCTATATGGGCCGGTACGGGCCCATCAGCCCTTGGGGAACGGCCACGCGTTGGGGCGGCAGGTGGCGCCGTCCGTCGACAGGAACTTGGTCTGCTGCATCATCACCGGCGCGAGCGCGCCCTGCTTGGAGCAGATCTCGTGGTTGTGGCCGAGACGGTGGCCCACCTCGTGGTTGATGAGCATCTGGCGGTAGGAGTGCATCTTGTCGTCGCCGAAGGTCGTGGCGCCCTGCGCCCACCGATAGGCGTTGATCATGACGCGCTCGGTGGAGGCCGAGTCGCAGGAGACGTTGTCCTCGGTGGTGTCCAGGCCGGACTTGGCGCACCACGCCGCCGTGGTCCCGGGGCTCGCGAGGGTGATCACGAAGTCCGCATGCCCGGACGAGACCCGCTCGAAGGTGCGAACGCCGCCATGCCCCCAACTGCGGTCGTCGTTCAGCGTCTTGTGCACGGCCTCGGCGAACAGCTCGCCGTCGAGCGGCAGCCCCTTCTCCACATCGACGCGGTAGCGCAGCACCTGGCCGCGGCCGGGCGCCTTGTCGCGCCCGCCGACGGTCTGGAAGGCGCCGGATCCGCGCAGCTTGGCGTCGAGCGGAAAGAGGGCCGCCATCTTCTCGTCATAGGTGACGGGGGCGGGCGAGTCCGCCGAGCGGGCCGCACCGCGGCCGTCGTCGGCGTGGGAGCCGCGGGAGGAGGCGTCGTCGCCGCGCTCCGAGCCGCCCTGGGCCTGTGTCTTACCGCCGCCGCCCTGCGGTCCGCTCGCGACCTGTCCGGCCACCACGACGGCCAGCACGGTGGTCACGGCCGCGGCGGCGACACCGGTGAACGTGCGCCCCTTACCGCCCTTGGCGACACCGCGCGCCCCCTTGCCCGGGGGCTCCTGCTCGTCGTCGTCCGGTCCGCTCCCGCCGTCGCCGCCGGAACCGCCGCCGATCCCCCCGGAGGGGGTGGCCGCCCGCTGCGTACGGCGTTGCGGGGGCACTCCGCCCGGCGCACCGGCGGCGAAGACGTCGTCGCCGTCGCAGTCCACGGCGTCGGGAGTGTCGAACGCGTCGACGTACTCCTTGCGCGGGCCGGGCATCAGACCGGCCGCGCCGCCCGTGCCGCCCGTGGTCGGGCGCTGCGGCGGGTTCATGGTGCGCATGCCGTAAGGGGGCCGCTGACCGCCGGGACCGACGGGTCCACCGGGGCCTCTGAGCCCACCCGGACCGCCGCCGCGGCCACCGACCGCGCCCCAGCCGCCGCCCGCCTCGCGCTGCTCGGGATGTCCGCCCCTGGTGCGCGCGGCGGGCCCGCCGGCTCCGTAAGGCAGTCTCGGCACGCCCTGCGGCGGAGTGACCCCGGGGTCCGGGGCGCCGGGTCCCGGTGCGGCCCGGCGGCGCCCGGAACCCGGTCTGCCACCCTCGGCCGCGGGGGCCTCACCGGACGCGCCGTACTCGACGAACTCGGGGCCCGAACCCTGCCCCTGGCCGGAGCCCGCCGCGGAGGGCCGGCGCTCCCGGCCCTCCTGGCTGCCACGTGCGCTGTGTTTACCCACGCGCCGCACCGCTCCCGTCCGCGCCGGACACCGGTACGGCCCCCCGCGCCTCCCGGCTGTCCCGGTCATCTCGTTGATCAACGTCGTCGAGCAGCTCGCGCATCCCGCGCGCCACCGCTTCGGGATACTCCATCATCGCGACATGCCCGGCGTCCAACAGCGTCAACAGACGCGAGTCGCGGAAGGTGGCGTTGGCCCGATCCGCCATCCTTACGGACACCAACTGGTCGCGGCCGCCGTAGACGAGCAGCGTCGGGGCGAGCACCCGCTCGGCCTGACGCCACAGGGAGTGCTGACCGCCCAGGGTGTACGAGTCGACGACACCGCGTGCCGAGCGGGTGAGCGCGTCCCAGAAGTACGGGAGGGTGAGCCGCCGTTCGAACTCCTCCACCGCGTAGGCGAAAGCCTCCCGGGTGACCAGGGACGGATCGCCGAAGGTGAGCATCATCACCTCGCGGGTGCGCCGCTCCGCGTCCCAGTCTCTGGTCAAGCGGGTGAACAGCCGGGTCACCCCGGGCACCGCGAGCAGGCCGGTCGGCACCGCGGTGCGCTGCGGGCGTAGTTCGGGCAGCGCGGGCGAGACGAGCGTGAGGGTGCGCACCAGATCGGGCCGCACCGCGGCGACGCGGGTGGTGATCGCGCCGCCCATCGAATTGCCGACCAGATGGACCGGCCCGCGGTCCTGCGCGTCGAGGTAGCGGATCACGGCGCGGGCATGGCCGGTTATCGAGTAGTTGCCGTCGTCCGGCGGCGGGGAGTCACCGAAGCCGGGGAGGTCGAGCGCCTCGCCCTCCACCCGGTCGGCGAGCAGCTCCATGAGCGCGGACCAGTTCTGCGAGGAGCCGCCGAGGCCGTGGACGAAGAGCGCGGGCGGCAGCCCGGAGGCGGACGGCGGACGGCAGCGCACGGTCATCGTGAGCCCCGGAAGGGCGGCGGTCCGCAGCTTCTCCCCCGCCCCGACCCGCACGGACCTCGCGGGCGGCACCGCCGCGACGATGCGGGCTTCCGGCGGCTCGGTCGAAGACATGCGGCAATGTTACGAGACGATCACGCGCGCGACCGTGTGTTCACGCTCACAGACCACGTAGCGTCCGAAAGTGACCTCTCCTAGGCTCGTAAGACACAGGGGCGATCACCTTGCCACTGGCTCACCACCGGATGGCCGCCACTGGGCAGCCGTCGGTGGAAAGCCGCCGTAAGTGGGAACCCATCACTGGCGCCCACCACTGGCGAACCACCGGTGCGAAGCCGCCACAGGGAACAGGGAAGGGGAGTACATGTCCATCGACCCAACCGACCCCGACACCTTCGAGGACTCCGTGGAGAACATCGACGAAGCCGCCGCGCGCGACGTCGAGGCTCCCGAGGCGGACGCCGTCGAACAGCACCGCGAGGTGATCTCCCGCCGCGACGAACGGCCCAGGGCCGACGAGTCCATGGAAGCCAACGAGGCCGACCGGGCGGAACAGGCACGGATCGTCGAGGAGAACGAGGAGGACTACCGGTGACCAGCGTCATTTATGGGCTTTTCATAGAGTCCGGTACGTGAAATTCTCCGCACGAACAGCGCGCCGCACTGTTACCCAAAAGTACGATGGCGGGCGCGATGGACATCGTGCACAGGGATCATTCATTGGGAGGCGGCGTGACAGCCATCGAGCAGACCGAGGCGCGCCCACGGGGTACGCGCCTGCCGCGCCGAGCCCGACGTAATCAGCTGCTGGGGGCGGCTCAGGAGGTCTTTGTCGCGCAGGGCTACCACGCGGCCGCGATGGATGACATCGCCGAGCGCGCCGGGGTCAGCAAGCCAGTGCTGTACCAGCACTTCCCGGGCAAGCTGGAGCTGTATCTGGCCCTGCTCGACCAGCACTGCGACGCCCTGCTCCAGGCGGTGCGCACCGCGCTCGCCTCGACCACCGAGAACAAGCAGCGCGTCGCGGCGACCATGGAGGCGTACTTCGCCTACGTCGAGGAGGAAGGCGGCGCCTTCCGGCTCGTCTTCGAGTCGGATCTGACCAATGAGCCCGCGGTGCGCGAGCGCGTGGACCGCGTCTCGCTGCAGTGCGCCGAGGCGATCTGTGAGGTCATCGCCGAGGACACCGGGCTGTCCCGGGACGAGTCGATGCTGCTGGCCGTGGGCCTCGGCGGGGTGTCCCAGGTGGTCGCGCGCTACTGGCTCTCCAGTGAGAGCGCCGTGCCGCGGGACTCCGCTGTGCAGTTGCTCACCTCGCTGGCCTGGCGGGGTATCGCGGGCTTCCCGCTGCACGGGGCCGAGGGCGGCCACTGAGCGGGACCGCCGAGCGGACCCGCTGAGCGCGGCGGGGCGGATGGGCGCGGCCACTCAGCGGCCGGGGACCGTTCCCGGCCGCGAAGAGGCGTGTTCGCGGTGGCGGGCGTGTTCGCTGCCGGCGTGCGCCCGCGGCCCCCGGCGGGTGTCCCGGCCCGGCTAGTGTGTGCTGGGTACAGCGCGGATGGCCGCGCTACCCCAGTTGACCGTCGGAGGGACAAGGCCGTGGAGGTCAAGATCGGCGTGCAGCACGCGCCCCGCGAGATCACCTTGGAGAGCGGGCAGTCTGCCGAGGAGGTCGAGCGCCTGGTGGCCGAGGCGCTCGGCGGCAAGACTCAGGTGCTGACCCTGGAGGACGCCCACGGCCGTAAGGTCCTGGTCCCGTCCGACCGGCTCGCCTACGTCGAGCTCGGCGAGCCGTCCGCCCGCAAGGTCGGTTTCGGCGCGGCCTGAGGATTCACCCCCAGCC
>NZ_JBHYVB010000028.1:0-22969 GCF_042750115.1 Streptomyces sp. NPDC059455 | reverse complement strand
CCGCCCCGCGGGCGGGGGGGCGGCGCCCCCCCCCGCCGGGTGGTGTGGGGGGGCGCTTTTTCACCCCACCCGCGGGGGGGGGGCGGTTCCAACAAAACCCCCCCCCCCCCCGCCGCTGTTTGCGCTCGCACGCACGCCCCCGGCTCGACCAGCGCCACAGACCACCCCCATGGGCAGGATTGCCTCCGGTCGGGCACGGGTAGGACGGGCGTGACCGACTCGTGATCACGTATCGGTCCCGGTCCGCTCACGGGAAGGACGCGCCAATGCTGTTCTGGGAAGCGCTCGCCTCGGTACTGATCGGTCTCGTCATCGCGTACGGGGCGCTCAACCGGCTCCCCCGAAGGCTGCCCGCACGGCGCCTCGTCCTGTCCACCGGCCCCGCCGCCGCGCTTCTGGGCGCTCTGCTGACCCATACGGTGCTGGGCTCGGGATACACGGCGGCCGTGCTGATCGTCGCGCTCGGCTTCGCGGCGGCGCTGCTGTCGCTGCTCATCCGCCCGGCCAGGACGCGCCGCCGGCGATCGGTCCCGGCGTAAAGCCGTAGGCCCGTAAGGCCGTAGGCCCGTTAGACCGCAGGTCCGTAAGCCCAGGCCCTTGGACACAGGCCCTCAGTCCCTGTCCGACCGGGCTCCGGAGTGCCATCGGCCGCCGGAGCCCCCCGTTCCGTAGTCGTTTCCGCAGTCGTTCGAACCTAGGCGGAGAGCCCCAGGGCGGCCATCCGCTTGGTGTGGGCCTCGGTGATCCGGGAGAACATCCGGCCCACCTCCGCCAGGTCGAAGCCGTCGGCCAGCCCGCCGACCAGCATCGTGGAGAGCGCGTCGCGGTCCGCGACCACCCGCTGGGCCTGCGACAGCGCCTCGCCCATCAGCCGCCGTGCCCACAGCGCCAGCCGCCCGCCGACCCGCGGATCGGCCTCGATCGCGGCCCGCACCTTCTCGACCGCGAACGAGGCGTGGCCGGTGTCGTCCAGCACCTGGACCACCAGATCGCGGGTGTCGGAGTCCAGCCGGGCCGCGACCTCGCGGTAGAAGTCACTGGCGATCGAATCGCCCACATACGCCTTGACCAGGCCCTCGAGCCAGTCGGACGGCGCGGTCTGACGGTGGAACCCGTCCAGCGCCGCCGCGAACGGCTCCATCGCCTCCGTCGGCTCCTCGCCGATCGCCGAGAGCCGCCCCCGAAGTCGTTCGAAGTGGTGGAACTCGGCGGACGCCATCTTCGCCAGCTCCGCCTTGTCCTCGAGGGTGGGCGCCAGCTTCGCGTCCTCCGCCAGCCGCTCGAAGGCGGCCAGCTCGCCGTACGCGAGGGCGCCGAGCAGATCCACCACGGCGGCCCGGTACTGCGGATCGGCGGCCGCCGTGTCCCAGTCCTGGGCGGCGATCCCGGTGGGCTCCGGGGCCTTCTCCCCGTCGCCCTTCCCCGGAGCTGCGTCGTCCCCGGCGCGGTCCCCGGTGGTCGCGGCGGGCGTCTCAGGTGTGTCAGGCGTCTCCATGGAGCGCACAATAGCCCGCTCCGCGCCCCGGGGAAGGCCCTGGTCAGCCATGCCCACGGAGGCCCCGCATCGGACAGCCCGGTCACAGATGCGCGCTTACGGGGTACAGTGATAAATGCGCCCGTCGAGTATCGGCGGGTTGTTCCACGAATGCGGATGCCCGGTCGGTGGCCCGATCGGCTCCAAACCCGACCGCCCTCCGCGCGGCGCACATCTCTTGTGCGCATGGCAGGAGGGACCCGCTCGCGGCGTGTGCGCTCGAGCGAAGGCCGTGGTCCCGCGCCGAATCGGCCGTCCCCAAGGCCGGTGCACCCGGGCGCCGTGCGACCCCCTTCGCCGCCTCCCGCCGCGCTCACAGAAGAGGCAAGCATCCTGACCACCTTCCGAGAACTCGGGATCCTCCCCGAGACTGCCGAGGCCCTGGAAGCCGTCGGCATCACGTCCCCGTTCCCCATCCAGGAGATGACGCTTCCGGTCGCCCTTTCCGGCACCGACGTCATCGGCCAGGCCAAGACCGGCACCGGCAAGACGCTGGGCTTCGGCCTCCCCCTGCTGGAGCGCGTCGTCGTCCCCGCGGACGTCGAGGCCGGCCGGGCCAAGCCCGAGCAGCTGACCGACGCCCCGCAGGCGCTCGTGGTCGTCCCCACCCGCGAGCTGTGCCAGCAGGTGACCAACGACCTGCTGACCGCCGGTAAGGTCCGCGCCGTCCGCGTCCTGTCGATCTACGGCGGCCGCGCCTACGAACCGCAGGTCGAGGCCCTGAAGAAGGGCGTCGACGTGGTCGTCGGCACCCCGGGCCGACTGCTGGACCTGGCGGGCCAGAAGAAGCTGCGGCTCTCCTCCGTCAAGGCGCTCGTCCTGGACGAGGCCGATGAAATGCTCGATCTGGGCTTCCTGCCCGACGTCGAGAAGATCATCCAGCTGCTGCCCGCCAAACGCCAGACGATGCTCTTCTCGGCCACCATGCCGGGCCAGGTCATCTCGCTGGCCCGGCGCTATATGTCGCAGCCCACGCACATCAGTGCCACCGCGCCGGACGACGAGGGCGCGACCGTGGCCAACATCACGCAGCATGTCTTCCGCGCCCACTCCCTGGACAAGCCGGAGGTCGTGGCGCGGGTGCTCCAGGCGGAGGGCCGCGGCCTCGCGATGATCTTCTGCCGTACGAAGCGCACCGCCGCCGATATCGCCGATCAGCTCGCGCGCCGTGGCTTCGCCTCCGGCGCGGTCCACGGCGACCTCGGCCAGGGGGCGCGCGAGCAGGCGCTGCGCGCCTTCCGTAACGGCAAGGTCGATGTGCTGGTGTGCACCGACGTCGCCGCCCGCGGCATCGACGTCGAGGGCGTCACGCATGTGATCAACTACCAGTCGCCCGAGGACGAGAAGACCTATCTGCACCGCATCGGCCGTACGGGTCGCGCGGGCGCCTCGGGCATCGCGATCACGCTCGTCGACTGGGACGACATCCCGCGCTGGCAGCTGATCAACAAGGCGCTGGACCTGCCGTTCAACGACCCGGAGGAGACGTACTCCACCTCCGACCACCTCTTCGAGCTGCTGAGCATCCCCCAGGGCATCACCGGTGTGCTCCCGCGTGCCGAGCGCACTCGGGCCGGGCTCGCCGCCGAGGAGGTCGAGGACCTGGGCGAGACCGGTGGCCGTGGCGGCCGCGGCCGCGGCCGGGCCGCCGCCGCCCCGGCCGCGGAGGAGCGCCCCGCGCGCAACCGCCGGGTCCGGCGCCGCACCCGTGGCGGTGTGACCCAGGACGGCGCGGGCGCCCCGGAGAGCGCGGAGGCGGCCGAGGCCGCCGCCGACACCGCCGAGGGTGCCACCGAGCCCCGTCGGCCCCGCCGACGCCGCCGTACGCGCGGCGGCACGGCGACGGCCGGCTCCGAGGCGGCCACGGCCGCCGTCGACACGGCGGAGGCGGCCCAGCCGGAGGCGGAGCCCGCCGAGGCCGACGCCAAGCCGCGCCGCCGCCGCACGCGGAGCGCGAGGGCCGCCGAGGCGGCCGAGAGTGGCATGGCTGAGTCCACGGACACCGCGCACGCCGCCGAGGCGGCGGAAGCCGCAGTGACGGCTGTGACGACGGTGGAGGCTCCGGAGGCCGTGGAGGCCCCCGCGAAGCCGCGCCGCCGGACTCGCGTCAAGGCCACGGAGGCCGTCGAGACGGCCGAGGGCACCGAGGGCACCACCGAGGCCGCCGAAGCCACCAAGCCGCGCGGCCGCGCCCGTAAGGCCACCGAGGCGGCGGAAGCCGCCGTCGAGACGGCCGAGGGCACCACCGAGGCGACCAAGCCCCGGCGCCGCACCCGTAAGGCCACCGAGACGGCCGAGACCGCCGTCGAGACGGCCGAAGGGACGACGGAGGAGGCCAAGCCCCGGCGCCGCACTCGCGCCGCCGCCAAGGCCGACACCGCCGACGTGCAGCCGGAGGCGGAAGCGGAGGCCGCCGAGGCTCCCGCCAAGCCGCGGCGCACCCGCGCCAAGGCGACAACGGCCGCGGAGGCCGCTGTCGCGAGCGCCGAAGGCAGCACCGAGGCCGCCGAGGGTGACGAGGCCACCAAGCCCCGGCGCCGTACGCGCGCCAAGGCGGCCGAGACCGTCGAGGCCACGGTCGAGAGCTGATCCGGCACAACACAACAGCACCACGGCGCTACGCCGCAGCAACACGCCCAGGGGCCCGTATCGCGACACCGCGGTACGGGCCCCTGGGCGTTCATGTGCCGTTTCCCGCGGGCTGTATAGCCTCGTCCCATGAGCAGGCCGCCCTTTCTCACACTGCCCGCGAGCGCCCGCGCGTACCGTCTCCGGACCGCGCGCGGCGAGTTCGCCGTCCATGACGCGCGGCCCGCCTCGGCGGCGCGCGGGACCGTCCTGCTGGTCCCGGGGTTCACCGGGAGCAAGGAGGACTTCATCGCGCTGCTGGAGCCGCTCGCCGCGGCCGGTTTCCGGGCCGTCGCCGTCGACGGCCGGGGGCAGCACGAGAGCCCTGGCCCCCGTAAGGAGGCCGCGTACGCCCAGGACGAGCTGGCGCAGGACCTGCTCGCGCAGGTCACCGCCCTGAGCGCGGCGACCGAGGACCCCGTCCATGTGCTCGGGCATTCGCTCGGCGGGCTGATCGCGCGGGCCGCCGCACTACGCGACCCGGGGGCGTTCGCCTCGCTGACGATCATGAGTTCCGGCCCGGCGGCCATCTCCGCCCCGCAGCGAGCCCGGATCAAGCTGCTGATCGACGCGCTGACCGTGATGGACATGGAGTCCGTATGGCAGGCGATGCGCGAGCTGGATCCACCCGAGGCCGCCGATGAGTCGACACCGCCCGGGGTGGCGGAGTTCCTGCACCAGCGCTGGCTCGGGACCGTACCGGAGCAGCTGATCGTCACCGGGCGGCAGCTGTCCGACGAGCCGGACCGGGTCGATGAGCTGGCGGCGCTGCGGCTGCGCGTCCATGTGCTGTCGGGCGAGGCGGACTACGCCTGGCCGGTGCCGCTGATGGACGAGATGGCCGGACGGCTGGCCGCCCGCCGGACCGTGATCGAGGGGGCCGGGCACTCCCCCAACGCCGAGCGGGCCCATCCCACCGCCGACGCCCTGATCTCCTTCTGGCACGACATCGGCTGAGCACCAAGACGTCGGCTGAGCCCGAAGCCCACCCAAAACCGCGCAAAACCCCGCAGGGTCAGTACTGCGCCTGCAGATGCTCCCAGAAGCCGTCCCGCAGCGCGCGCCGCAGATCGGCGTGGGCGCGCAGCGAGAGCCGCAGCAGCCCCTCCGCGTCGATCAGCAGCTCCTGGTCCACGGAGCCGGGCAGATACGGATGGCCCGGCAACAGCTCGGCGAGGGTCTCACGGCCGCGTGAGGACAGCCACTGGGCGGCGATCTGCGCCCCGACGAAGCGCACCTCGTCCCGGGTCGGGGCGGGCCCGCACAGGGGCGCGTCGCCGTTCGGCTCGTAACCGGTGGCGCGCCGGGTGACATACGGCTTGCAGAAGTCGAGGTCGAAGGTGCGCTGGCTGTCGACCTCCCACAGCAGCGGCTCGGCCTGGTTGCGCCCGTCGAGGGCCTCGATGCCCCAGAGGTGGACGCGTGCCCCGTAGCCCTGGGCCGCCTCGACGGCGGAGACGAGGTCCTCGTCGCCGCCGATCAGCACGGCGTCGCCGATGGCGCGGTGGCGGGCAAGGGACTCCAGGTCGGAGCGGATGAGCGAGTCGACGCCCTTCTGCTGGTTGTTGGCGTTGAGGTTGCCGAGCCGGACCTTGACATCGGGCAGCTCCGCGATGCCCTGCTGTTCCGGGGTGTGGATCCGGCGCCTGGCGCCGTCGAACCAGTAGACGCGCAGCAGCCTGCTGTCCGGGAAGATCATGCGCGCCTTGTCGATGAACGCCTCGATGATCCCCTCGGCGTCCAGCTCGAACGCCCGGCGGTCCTCCGTGCCCGCGACCAGCCGCCCGGCGGCCGCGTAGACATACCCCGCGTCCACGAAGATCGCGTGAGTCGAGGGGGTGGTCGCGACCTCGGCGAGTACGCGCTGCAGCAGCTCGTTCGTGCGCTCGATGCCCGCGACGATCGAGGCGAGGTCTTGTTGGCCCGGAGGCATGGCTTCACTCATACGCGGTTCATTCTCCGGGCGGCTCCGTGAGGGGCACAACCGGACCCTGCCCCGGCTACCAGCGGATACTTAGGCTGCGAAAAAATTTTATTAGCGTAGGGAATGTTTTCGGGGGACCCTCTGGTTGAACACGTACAGGAGGGCGCGGCAGCGACGCTGCGCGACTCCGTACACATCAGTTCTCCTTCAGGAGGATCAGACGAAGGGAGAAGCCTTGCGCTTCGAGATCATGCGCCTGGACGACATCGATGGCAGCGCCATCGAGAGCACCGTCGTAGACGCCGCCTCCGTCAACCGGATCGTGCAGCAGGCCGCCGCAATCGGCCAGCGCATCTACATCCGTCCAGCCGACACCGCCGCCCGGTAGTGCCGTAAGGCCCTCCCAGCAGCACAGAGCGTCGAGCGCCCCCGTACAGACGGTACGGGGGCGCTCGCGCGTGTCAGGCGGTGTGGGCCACCTGGATGACGCCGTTGATGATCTGCTGGACCGCGATGGCGGAGAGCATCATGCCGGACAGCCGGGTGACCAGCACCACTCCCCCTTCCTTGATCACGCGGATGATCAGCAGCGAGTAGCGCATGGTGACCCACAGCACGACATGCATGGCCGCGATCGCGGTCCACACCGCCACCTGATCGCCGATCCCATGGGTGTGCTGGACGGCGAGGATCACCGAGACGATCGCGCCCGGCCCGGCCAGCAGCGGCATGCCGAGCGGGACGAGGGCGACATTGACGTCCTTGGTCTGGGTCGGCTCGTCGTTCTTACCGGTGAGCAGATCGAGCGCGATCAGCAGGAGCAGCAACCCGCCCGCGATCATCAGCGCGGGGACCGAGACATGCAGATAGTCGAGGATCTGCTGGCCCCCGATGCCGAAGACGGCGATGACACCGAAGGCGACGGCCGCCGCCTGGCCCGCCATCCTGCGCTGCACCTTGGCCGGGCGGCCCGAGGTCAGCGCCAGGAAGATGGGCGTGATGCCCGGCGGGTCCATGATCACGAACAGGGTGAGGAAGAGGGAGCCGAAGACGGCGAAGTCGAACACGGTGAATGGCCTTGCGTGGGCGAGCAGCGGTGCGGGTGCCGATGCGGTAAGGGAGACGGAGGAAAGACGGAGCAGAGGGAGAGGCAGAGGGAAGAGCGGGGGCTCAGCCGCCCGCGCCCGGCACCGGGAAGGCCCCGGTCGCCCGGCGCACGATCTCCCCGTAGATCTCGGGGTCGGTCGTGTACTCGCCGAGCCGGCAGGTCTTACGGCTGCCGTGATAGTCGCTGGAGCCGGTGGTGAGCACGCCGAGCTCGGCGGCGAGACCGCGCAGCCGCGCACGGGTGTCCTCGGCGTGGTCCATATGGTCGACCTCGATACCGTCGAGGCCCGCCGCCGCCAGCTCGCCGATCGCGCTCTCCGGTACGCACTGGCCACGCTTGACGGCCAGCGGATGCGCGAAGACCACGACCCCGCCGGCGCCCTTGACCAGCCGGATGGCCTCGAAGGGGTCCAGCTCGTGCTTCTCCACATGCGCCCGGCCGCCGTCGGCCAGCCAGTCCTGGGTGAAGGCGTCCGAGACGCTCTCCACGACGCCCAGCTCGACCAGCGCGGTGGCGATGTGCGGCCGTCCGACGGCCCCGTCCCCGGCGATCTCCGCCACCCGCTCCCAGGTGATCGGCACGTCCAGCTCGCGCAGCTTCGCGACCATCGCGCGGGCCCGGGGCACCCGGTCGTCGCGCACCAGCTCGCGCTCGCGCGCCAGCTCGGGCTCGGCCGGGTCGAAGAGGTACGCCAGCATGTGCAGGCTCACCCCGTTCAGACGGCAGGACAGCTCGGCGCCGGTGACCAGCGTCAGCCCGGAGGGCAGCGCCTTCGTCGCCTCCTCATAGCCGCCGACGGTGTCGTGGTCGGTGAGCGCGACGACGTCCAGACCCTGGGCGCCGGCGTTCCGTACCAGCTCGGCGGGGGTGTCCGTACCGTCCGACGCAGTGGAGTGGGTGTGCAGATCGATGCGCACGGCACGGGCTCCAAGCTGCGTTCGGGATGGACCGAGGGGACGCCCCAGCATAACCACGCCCGTACCTGCCCGCGTCGACGGGCCCTGACCTGTGCATGACGTACCAGCACATGCATGACGTACCAGCCCAGAGGCGAACGGGCTCAGGGCGAGAGCAGCCTCGGGGAGAGCGCCCCGCAGGGCACCAGATCGACCTCGGCCCCCGCGTCCCGCAGATCGGTGAGCACCATCTCGTCATACATCAGCAGCCCGGTCTGCTCGGGCCAGACGACCGCCCACAGCCACAGCCCGCACGCCTCGCCCGCGAAGACCGCGCGGTCGTCCGGGGTGCCCTCGACATGCCACAGCGGGGTGGGCCGACCGGCGGCCAGCACCTTGACGTGCGGCGGCTTGTCCACCCGCATCCCCGGCCCCGGATCGGGCCCCGGGAGGCCCGCGAAACGCGCGCCGAGGCCGACGCCCAGCTCCTCGGCGATCAGCAACAGCTCACCCGGGCCGCCCAGCGGTCCGGGGCCGGAGCAGGCCACGGCGGTGGCGCGGCCACCGCTGCGATCGTCCCCGGCGCAGGCCACACCGGTGAACAGCCAGCCCACGGGCAACGGCCACGGCATCCATACGGGCACCCGGGCACGGTTGGTGACGACCACGAGTGCTTCGACGCTCGGCGGGACGACCGGCTGGAGGGGGTGCACCATGCCGTGCACACCGCACTGCCAGGAGTCGGCGAAGAGACCGGGCGCTCGCACCCGGCCACCGCACTTCGGGCAACTGGGTTCGCCCCTCATAGGGCCCCACGGTCCTCCCCGGTCGTCGCCGCGTCAAGGACGATCACCCGTCCGGAGGTCACTTCCCGCACCAGTTCCCGTCCGGCCCCGCCGCGGTACCCGTACGGCCCCGCGCCCGGGGGCATTGCGGGGCTTCCATATGGATCTCAGTCCGACAACGGCACCCCGGTCCGCACCGGGTCGCGCAGATCCGTGCCGTGCCGCAGCCAGCGGTCCTGGAGGGCGCCGGCGCCGTGCACCCGCTTCCACGCCGCCTCGTTCGTGGTCATCGGCAGCATCGGCAGGAAGCGCACCGGCTCCAGGGGCTCCAGCAGTTCCAAGTCCTCGACCAGGCCGCCCGGTTCGGCGACCAGGACGGAGCTGAAGGGCGCCCCGGGCCACAGCGGCCCGCCGAGGTCCAGCGACGCGCCGGGGGTCACCACGACCCCCTCGACCTGGGGCGAGGCGGCCAGCACGGCGAGCGGGCGGAGCACCTCGTCGAGGACGGAGAGGTCGGGACCGGAACCGCCCGTCCTTACGGTCAGCACCAGCTCGGCGCGCGGCCCGCGCAGCGGGTCGGCGACGGCGGCGGTCGGGCTGGTCATCGGATGGTCCGACATGCCGAGGGTGGCGTAGCGGATCACATCGCTCTCATCGCGGAATCGCAGCACCTCAATGCGGTCGGTACCGACGAATGTGACGGCGGCGCGGGCGTCCGGCTCGCCCAGCGCGGTGATCAACCGGGCCTCGACCAGCTGAAGAACGTCTGACATGCGGTGAGCATAGATCGCGTATCGAACAGGCAAAGCGGCGACGTAACGGTTCTGCCGACTGATAGCCTTAATCTCTGCCCAGGGAGTTACAGATCGTCCCCCACGGGGGACCGGCCGGAGGAGGTGGGGCTGCGGTGGATCCTAGTCGACCGTGCAGTACCGACAGTTCTCCCGCCATTTCCCCTTGGTATGCGACTTCATGATCTGAGCCTTCCGTACCCCGCCGCTGGGCGGTGAAACACGCGAAGCCCACTCGCATCCAGGGCATCTGACGGTAGAGCGCCTTCGTACCGCTTTGTTCAGTTCCGAAGAACCTTCCGTCAGCGCCATCGCACGGAACGCCGCCCGCTTTGCGGACGTACGGACACGGGATGTCGTACGTCCACCTTCCGGGTGCCGCGTTGCGCCGCGCGCCCGCCGCTGACGGCCGGCCTGTGAAGGAGCCCGTCATGTCGATGATCCGTGACCTGCGTGCAGCCGTTCGGCCCGCCCTGCGCCGTTCCCGTACCGCCAGCGACTACGACGCGACGCGTGACCCGTCGGTCACCAGCGCCGTGGTCGACTGCGGGGTCTACCGCGACGGCAGGCGGGTCAGCGAACACGTGAGCCCGGCGAAGGCCATGGAGCGGGTCCGCGAGGAGGGCGGGTTCGCCTGGATCGGGCTGCACGAGCCGACCGAGCGCGAGTTCGCGGGGATCGCCCAGGAGTTCGGGCTGCACCCGCTGGCCGTCGAGGACGCGGTACAGGCGCACCAGCGGCCCAAGCTGGAGCGGTACGACGACACCCTCTTCACCGTCTTCAAGACCATCCACTACGTGGAGCACGCCGAACTCACCTCGACCAGCGAGGTCGTGGAGACCGGTGAGGTGATGTGCTTCACCGGCCGGAACTTCATCGTGACCGTCCGGCATGGCGGCCAGGGCTCGCTGCGCGCCCTGCGCCACCGGCTCCAGCAGGACCCGGAGCTGCTCGCCAAGGGCCCCTCGGCGGTGCTGCACGCCATCGCCGACCAGGTGGTCGACGGCTATCTCGCGGTCGCCGACGCGGTCCAGGACGACATCGACGAGGTCGAGATCGACGTCTTCTCCGCCGCGACCTCCCGGCGGGGCGGCGACGCGGGCCGGATCTACCAGCTCAAGCGCGAGGTCCTGGAGTTCAAGCGGGCCGTCTCGCCGCTGCTGCGGCCGATGCAGCTGCTGAGCGAGCGTCCGATGCGGCTGGTGGACCCGGACATCCAGAAGTACTTCCGGGATGTCGCGGACCATCTGGCGCGGGTCAACGAGCAGGTACTGGCCTTCGACGACCTGCTGAACTCGATCCTCCAGGCCAATCTGGCGCAGGCCACGGTCGCGCAGAACGAGGACATGCGGAAGATCACATCCTGGGCGGCGATCTTCGCCGTGCCGACGATGATCGCGGGGATCTACGGCATGAACTTCGACTACATGCCGGAGCTGCGCTGGAAGTTCGGCTACCCGACCGTGCTCGTCGTCACGGTGGGCATCTGCTTCGCGATCCACCGCGGCTTCAAGCGCAACGGCTGGCTGTAGGGCCGGACGGCGGGCGGGCCCTCATCGGCCGGGTCGGGCCCACGCCCATCAGCCGGGTCGGGCCCACGCCCATCAGCCGGGTCGGGCCCACGCCCATCGGCCGGGTCGGGCCCGCGCCCATCAGCCGGGTTCGTTCGACGCGCCCTTCCCGTCCGCCATGATGACCAGCCCGAGTCCGACGAGGATCACCGCGAGCGCCGGGTAGGCCGCCACGGGCGGCATCTGGCCCAGCCACAGGGCCGCGATCAGGGCCGCCCCCGGCGTCTCCAGCAGGATCGCGGTCGAGGTGACGGACGGGCCGAGGCCCTTGACCACCCGGTTGATGAGGGTGTGCCCCAGCAGCTGCGCGGTGACCGTCAGCGCGGCCAGCCGCAGCCAGGTGGTGCCGCTGTAGCCGCCGAGCTCCGCCCCCGCCACCAGGCAGGTCAGCAGCAGGAGCACGCTGGTGGTGGTGTAGCAGACGTAGGCGTACGCGGTGGTGCTCACCGAACGGCGCACCTCCGCCCCGAGCAGCACGTACCCGGCCGCCGCGATCCCGCCCAGCAGCGCGAGCCCGTCGCCCAGCAGCGCGCGCGGCGAGGCGGACAGATCGACCCCGGTGAGGATCACCACACCGAGGATCGCCAGCCCCATGCCCAGCCAGGCGAGCGTGGGCGGGCGGTGGCCGCGCAGCCGCAGCAGCAGCGCCGTCCAGATGGGGGTGGTGGTCACCAGCGCGGTCGAGGAGGCCACGGAGGTCATGTGGAGGCTCGGCAGCCAGGCCCCGAAGTGCACCGCGAGCAGCGCCCCCGCCCCGACCGACAGCAGCGCCGTCCGGCGGCCCATCCCGCGCAGCTCGCCCCGGTGGCGCCACAGGGCGAACGGGGTGAGCGCGCCCACCGCCATGGCGTTGCGCCAGAAGGCGATGGCGAGCGCGGGCGCCACCGTCGCGGCGGCCAGCGGCGCGGAGAGCGAGACCCCGGCGATGGCGACCGTAAGGAGCGCGACATCCACAGGACCGCTGTGGAAGCGGCCACCGTCACCGGGTGCGGTGGGCGTGGCGGTGGGGGCTGAGGCGCGGGCTGCACGGGCAGTGGGCACGCGGCCAGGGTAAGGCGCGTGGCCCTGCTACGGAACTGACATTTCACGGGCTGGGACGGGGGTGTGGCTGGCCTAGGCTGTCGGCATGACGCAGACGCCGATGGACCGTGCCCTTGTCGAGGAGGCGGCCAAGAAGTCCGCCCTCATCTGGGTCCAGGGCACCGAGGGTGCCCCGCGCGCCCTGTGGCACATCTGGCACGAGGGCGCGGTCTGTCTCGTCGGGGACGGGCCCGCCGAGCAGCCCCTGAAGGACCTCGGGCTGGCCGACGGCGGCAGCGCCACCGTGACCGTGCGCAGCAAGGACAAGGGCGGGCGCCTGGTGAGCTGGTCCGCGCGGGTGGTCGAGCTGGCCCCGGGCGGTGAGGCGTGGACCGCGGCGGTCGACGAGCTCAAGGGCAAGCGGCTGAACGCGGCCGACGCCGACCACATCGCGGAGCGCTGGGCCCATGAATGCCGGGTGCTGCGGCTGGAGCCCGCGCCCGGGGCGCTCGCCGAGCACCCCACCGGCTCCCTGGCGGCGGCCCCGCTGCCGTCCCCGGCGACCACCCGCCACCCGATCCCGGCGGCGCTCCCCAAGCTCCTGACCCGCCGCAAGAAGCGGGCCCGTGACGCCCGTAAGGACGCGCCCTAGCAAGCTGACGCCCGTAAGGACGCGTCCTAGCAAGCTGACGGCCGTAAGGACGCGCCCTTACAAGGCGCACCCGCGCCTACGGCGTCTCCGGGATCTGCTGCCCGTAGTCGAGCACATGGCCCTTCTCCGGGGCGGTGAGCTTGAAGCCCTTGTTCCAGTCCGCGAGCCGGATCACGCCCGCGCCGCCCGCCCGCTGCAGCCGCAGCGGATAGGGCCTTCCCTCCAGGGAGACGTCGAGCGAACCGCCCTCACCGGCCTTACCGGCGCTGATGTTGATCGTCCGCACGCCGTCCACCTGCCCGTGGTCGCCTGTGGCGATCTTGCCGTGCATTCCGAGCAATCCGTCGAGCAGCAGCTTCATATCGGTGAAACCGCTGAGCCGCTGGTAGGAGGGGTCGCCGGAGGGGACCTTCACATATTTGTCGTCCAGCTTGCCGGCCGCGTTGCCCACGCCGCCGCCGTCACTCTCGCCGTCGTGCGACCAGAAGCCCGCGTCGGCCTTGAGGTAGAGCTCCTTGCCGACGCGCAGCAGCTCGAAGCTGGAGCCCTTGGTGGAGACCTGGCCCGTGCCGCCGTCGGCCTTGAGCCGCATGTCCAGCTTGTAGGTGGCTCCGCTGGTGACGAGGCTGCCGGAGAGCCGCACCGACCGCGCGCCGGCGGCCGCCTGACGGGCCCTGCTCTCGATCTTCGTGGCGGGGAGCTTTCCCACGCCGTTGGTCCCCGCGTCGGGGTCTTTCTCCCCACCGCCGCCGCCACACGCGGCGAGCGTGGCGGCCAACCCCGCGCACATCGCCGCAACGACAGCCCTGTTCCGGGTGCGCACGTCCGCTCTGCCTCCTGATGCCGGTGCAGTAGGGCAGCGTACCGGTGCCGTCCCGCGGTGTCCGCAGGGTGCCGCGGTGCCCTCGCCCGGCGGCAGGGCAGGTGCGGGCACGTTAGCCTGAACCCGGTGAAGAGCGGATCATTGCCTTGAATGACCACGAAACCTGACAAGGAAGCCCCAGATACGAGGGGAGGCAGGGCATGCCGGCAGCCACCCCCCGGGTCTTCGTCTCGCATCTCGCGGGCGTCGCCGTCTTCGACCCGAACGGCGACCAGGTGGGGCGGGTGCGCGATGTCGTGGCGATGCTGCGGCTGGCCGGGCGCCCGCCGCGGGTGCTCGGCCTGGTGGTCGAGGTGATCGGCCGCCGCCGGATCTTCCTGCCCATGACCCGGGTGACCGGTGTGGAGTCCGGCCAGGTCATCACCACCGGTGTGCTCAACATGCGCCGCTTCGAACAGCGCCCCACCGAGACCCTGATCCTCGGCGAACTGCTCGACCGCACGGTGCGGCTGGTCGAGACCGGTGACCCCGTGACGGTCCTGGACGTGGCGATGAGCCAGCTGCCCGCGCGCCGGGACTGGGAGGTCGACAAGGTCTTCGTCCGCCGCGGCAGGACCCGCGCGCTGCGCCGCCGCGGCGAGGCGCTGACCGTGGACTGGTCGGCGGTCACCGGCTTCTCGCTGGAGGAGCAGGGGCAGGGCGCGGAGAACCTGCTGGCCACCTTCGACCAGCTGCGCCCCGCCGACCTGGCCAATGTGCTGCACCACCTGTCCGCCAAGCGCCGGGGCGAGGTGGCGGCCGCCCTGGACGACGAGCGGCTCGCGGACGTCCTGGAGGAGCTGCCCGACGACGACCAGGTGGAGATCCTCGGCAAGCTCAAGGAGGAGCGCGCGGCCGACGTCCTGGAGGCCATGGACCCCGATGACGCGGCCGATCTGCTCTCCGAACTCCCCGAGCCCGACAAGGAGCGGCTGCTGGACCTGATGCGCCCCCGGGACGCGGCGGACATGCGGCGGCTGATGTCGTACGAGGAGGGGTCGGCGGGCGGTCTGATGACGACCGAGCCGATCGTGCTGCGCCCGGACGCCACCGTCGCGGACGCGCTCGCCCGGGTGCGCGACCAGGACCTGACCCCCGCGCTCGCCGCCCAGGTCTATGTCTGCCGCCCGCCCGACCAGACGCCCACCGGGCGCTATCTGGGCATCATCCACTTCCAACGGCTGCTGCGCGACCCGCCGTTCACCCTCGTCGGCGCGGCCGTCGACTCCGATCTGCCGACGCTGCCGCCGGACACCCCGCTGCCCGTCGTCGCCGGCCATCTGGCCACGTACAACCTGCTCGCGGCGCCCGTCGTGGACGAGACCGGCTCGCTGCTCGGCGCGGTGACGGTCGACGACGTCCTGGACCATCTGCTGCCGTCCGACTGGCGGGAGCGCGAGCTGCACGCCGGGATGGCCCTGCCGGAGGCCGCCGATGGACGGTGACGGCGGCCGTCTGGACCGGCCCAAGGCGCGGCGCCGCAGCCCGCTGCCGCGCTGGGACCCCGAGGCGTTCGGCAAGGCGTCGGAGCGGATCGCGCGCTTCCTGGGCACCGGGCGGTTCATCGCCTGGATGACGGCCTTCGTGGCCTTATGGCTGCTCTGGAACATCCTGGCGCCGCCGCGGCTGCGGTTCGACCCGTTCCCGTTCATCTTCCTGACGCTGATGCTGTCGCTCCAGGCGTCGTACTCCGCCCCGCTGATCCTGCTGGCCCAGTACCGGCAGGCCGACCGGGACCGGGTCAATCTCGAACAGGACCGCAAGCAGAACGAACGGTCCATCGCCGACACCGAGTTCCTCACCCGGGAGATCGCGGCGCTGCGGACGGGCCTGGGCGAGGTGGCCACCCGTGACTGGCTCCGCGACCAGCTGGCGGACCTGCGCCAGGGGCCGGACGGCGGCCGGAGCGCCCCGCGGCCGGGCGGCCACGGCGAACCCCGGCCGAGTGAGGAACGCGACCGCTGACGACCGTCCGCGCCCCACCCACGGCGCCGTACCATCTCCGTATGGCTACCGACACCCTCCCAGCGCCGAGCGAAGACGCGGTACGCGCCGCGCTCGCGACGGTCAACGACCCGGAGATCCACAAGCCGATCACCGAACTCGGCATGGTCAAATCCGTCGAGATCGCGGCGGATGGCTCGGTCGCCGTGGTGGTCTATCTCACGGTCTCCGGCTGTCCGATGCGGGACACGATCACCAGCAATGTGCGGACGGCGGTCGCCGGGGTCGAGGGTGTGACCGGAGTCACGGTCGATCTCGAGGTGATGAGCGACGAGCAGCGGCGTGAGCTGGCCGCCTCGCTGCGCGGTGGCCAGGCCGAGCGCGAGGTGCCCTTCGCCAAGCCCGGCTCGCTGACCCGGGTGTACGCGGTGGCCTCCGGCAAGGGCGGGGTCGGCAAGTCCTCGGTGACGGTCAACCTGGCCGCCGCGCTGGCCGCGGACGGGCTCAAGGTCGGCGTGGTGGACGCCGACATCTACGGCCACTCGGTGCCGCGCATGCTGGGCGCCGACGGACGGCCCACCCAGGTCGAGAACATGATCATGCCGCCGTCGGCGAACGGCGTGAAGGTGATCTCGATCGGGATGTTCACCCCGGGGAACGCCCCGGTGGTCTGGCGCGGGCCGATGCTGCACCGCGCACTCCAGCAGTTCCTGGCCGATGTCTACTGGGGCGATCTCGATGTGCTGCTGCTCGACCTCCCCCCGGGCACCGGCGACATCGCGATCTCCGTCGCCCAGCTGGTGCCCAACGCCGAGATCCTGGTGGTGACCACGCCGCAGCAGGCCGCGGCCGAGGTCGCCGAGCGGGCCGGCGCCATCGCCGTCCAGACCCATCAGAAGATCGTCGGCGTGGTGGAGAACATGTCCGGGCTGCCCTGCCCGCACTGCGACGAGATGGTCGACGTCTTCGGCACCGGCGGTGGCCAGGCGGTCGCCGACGGGCTCAGCCGGACCACCGGGACGACGGTGCCGGTGCTGGGCTCCATCCCGATCGACGTACGGCTGCGCGAGGGCGGCGACGAGGGCAAGCCGGTCGTGCTGACCGACCCCGACTCCCCGGCGGGCAGCGCGCTCAAGGCGATCGCGGGCAAGATCGGCGGCCGCCAGCGCGGCCTCGCGGGCATGTCGCTGGGCGTCACCCCGCGCAACAAGTTCTGAGCGGGCGCGCTCGGCCACGGCCTACGGCTCGGGGGCGGTTTCCTTGGGGAGACCGCCCCCGAGCCATACGTACGCCCCTACCCGTCGTAGCGGGCGATGTCCTTCACGACGGCGAAGCCCAGGCCGTAGGCGCTCATCCCGCGCCCGTACGCCCCGATGTGCACGTCCTCGTTCGCCGTACCGGCCAGCACCCAGCCGTACTCCGACTCGCGGTAGTGGAAGTCGGTCGGCACCCCGTCCACCGGGAGCGACAGCTGCGACCAGCTCTCGCCCTCCAGGTCGTCCGCCAGCTCCCAGGCGATCGCGGTCTGCTGGTCCAGCCAGTCCTGGCGCAGCGCCCGCTCCATGCGGGTCGGCCAGGTGCACGACAACAGACCGGAGCCGGCCAGCCAGGCGGCCGAGGAGACCGAGGTGGCCTCCAGCTTGCCGGTGCCGTCGGCGCTGTCCCGCCCCGGGCGGCTGGCCACGGTGACGACCACCGTGAAGCGCTGCTGGTCCATATCGGTCTCGACCTTCAGGGACGGCTCCTCGCCATGGCCGGTCGAGCCGTACTCGACGATGCCGTCCGCGGCCGCCCCCACCTGCATCAGCCAGCGGGGGCCGGTGAACGCCTCGTCAAGCCCGTACCAGGGGAAGGCGGCCATCAGATAGCCGTCGACGCTCCGCCGGGCGTCGGCCGGCATCCCCTGCGCGGCCGCTGCCACCCCTCGTTCCCCTAGCCGACCCGTGGTCTCCATGTGCGCGCGGCCTCCTCGTTTGCCCTGCGTCGTGGGCGGCCCGCCCCCCTCGGGCGACCCTCACCCCGGACAAAGGGAGGATAGCCATACGGGTCAACCAGGCCGGGCATACGGGGGGATCAAGTGGCGTCGGAGTCGAAAGGCGGGCGCTCCTCGCGCCTCGGCTCCTCGCGCTTGCGCAGCAGGTCAGGCGTGCTGGAGTCGTCCTTGGACAGGGACAGCGGGGTGGTGTCGGAAGCCCCTGAAGAGCCCTGCGGCGGATCACTCTCCCGGCCGTGCACCGCGTCGGCGACCTCCGCCATCTCCTTGCGGAGGTCGAAGCCGTTACGGATCTCCTTCAGGCCGAGCTCATCGGAGTCCATCACGTGCTTGCGCACGAAGGTCTTGGGGTTGAGGTCCTCGAACTCGAAGTCCTTGAACTCCGGCCCCAGCTCGGAACGGATGTCCTCCTTGGCGCTGTCGGAGAACTCCCGGATCTTCCGGATGAACTGTGTCACGTCCCGAATCACCTTCGGGAGCTTGTCCGGGCCGAAGACGAGCACCGCAAGGACAACGAGCGCGACAAGCTCGAGAGGTCCTATGTCCAACACCTTGCAGCTCCTCAAGACGTCTGGGCCCCGGCCTGGGCCACTCAATACCGTACCTGGCGGTGGGGGCGGCGCGGGAGACGGCCGGGCCAACAACGGGCGTCAGCCGCTACTCGCCGAGCCCAGGGTCAGCTCCGCGGCGCGCTCCTTGCCGTCGCGCCTGACGGTGAGCCCGAGCCGGTCCCCGGGGCGGTGGCTGCGGATCTTCACGATCAGCTCCTGTCCGCTGTGCACCCGGACGCCGTCCACCTCCGTGATCACGTCACCGGGCTCGATCCCCGCCTTGTCGCCGGGGCCGCCCGCGGTGACCGGCGCGCCGCCGCCGGCGCCCTTGGTGTTCACCCGGGCGCCGTCACCCGTGTAGCCCATGTCGAGGGTGACGCCGATGACCGGATGGGTGGCCTTCCCGGTGTTGATCAGCTCCTCGGCGACCCGCTTGCCCTGGTTGATCGGGATGGCGAAGCCCAGGCCGATGCTGCCGCCCTGGCCGCCGCCGAGACCCGAGCCCTCGTCGGCCGCCCGGATCGCGCTGTTGATCCCGATGACCCGCGCCTTGCGGTCGACCAGGGGGCCGCCGGAGTTGCCCGGGTTGATCGGGGCGTCGGTCTGCAGCGCGTCGACATAGCTGACATCGCTGCCGTCCTCCTTCTCGCCACCCGCCGTGATGGGGCGCTCCTTGGCGCTGATGATCCCGGAGGTGACCGTGCCCGCCAGGTCGAAGGGGGCGCCGATGGCCACGACGGGGTCGCCGACGCGCACCGAGTCGGAGTTGCCCAGCGGCAGCGGAGTGAGCCCGGAGACTCGGTCCACCTTGATCACCGCGAGGTCGTACCCGGTGTCCCGGCCGATCACCTCGGCCTTGGCGTCCTGGCCGCCGTTGAAGGTCACCGATATCTCGCCGTCCGTGCCGGCGGGCTGGACGACGTGGTTGTTGGTGAGGATGTGGCCCTGCTTGTCGAGGACGAAGCCGGTGCCGGTGCCCTCCTCCGCGCCGCCGCGCACATGGATGGTCACCACGCCGGGCAACGACCTGGCGGCGATCCCGGCGACGCTGCCCGGGGACCTGGCCTCCTTCTCCACCGGGGCCTGCGGCAGCTTCACATCGACGCCCCCGGAGGCGCGGTCCCGCTCCGCGTAGGCGCCGATACCGCCGCCGAGGCACCCCGCGACCAGGGCGATCAGCAGGACGGCGATCCAGGCGCCGCGGCGGGAGACGGTCTTCCGCTCGCGCTCGGCGGGCGGCGGAACCACGGTCCAGGGGTCGTAGCCGCCCCACTGGGCGCCCTGGGCGGGCTGCGCCATGGGGACGCCCTGGTGGCTCTGGTGGCCCTGGTGGGGCTCTCCGGGGCCCGGAGGCAGCTGTGTGCCGTGCGGAGGGGTCATCCCGGGGTGCCGCGGCATGGGCGGGGGCGCGCTCTGGCCCGGTACGGGCCCCGCGGCGGACGGCACCGGCGTGCCGTGCGGCGGGGTCATCCCGGGCGCCTGGGGAGGCGTCTGGGGCGGCGCCTGGGCCATTCCGGGCGGGACATGCGTGCCCTGCGCGGGGGTCGCCACCGGGTGCTGTACGGGCGGGGCCGGGGCCCACGGCCCCGGCCCGCCGTAGGGCGGGGTGCTGTACGGGTCGGGCTCATGCAACGGCCGGGGCGCCCGCTCCTCGGGCGCCGGGCCCGCCACCGGGTCGTCCACCGGCTCCGGCGCCACCTGCCCGGCGGCCGCCTCCGTACGCTCCTCGGCGCCCTGCGCCGCGTCGTTCGGCCGGTCGCCGGGTCGCGCGGCGGCCGGGCGGCTCCACCACCTCGGCTTCGGCTTGGGCCCAGGGGCCTTGGCCATCGGCTCGTCCATGATCTCCCCAAGTTCCCGCAGACAGGCAGGGACCGCACCCGTCCGGGGGCATACATCGCCGCCTCCGGGTCGCGCTGCCCGGAGGCGATTCAATCAGGTCCGTCGGCGCTCGCGCAGGGCGGACGAAAAGACCTTGTCATGATCGGCAAAGACACGGGCGGCCGGAGACTGGGCGCCGGGCCCGCCGTCGTACCGCTTCCGCGCTACTTCGGGGGTGCGCTGACCCCGAGGTACGGCGAGCCGCCCGACGCGGGCCCGGACGGGACCTCCATCTGGGTCGGCCGGGGGGCCGGGGGCGTGGAGTTCGACGTCCGCAGCAGCTCCGTGACCGACAGAATCGGCTGTATCAGCGGATTCAGCGCCGCCACGGGCTGGCGCAGGGACGATGGGTACGGGGTGGCCGTCGGGGACGGGGCGACCGTGCTGGTGTCCGTGGTGGCCAGCAGGCCCACCTCCTGGCGGGTGCGCTCCCGCACGCCCGCGTTCACGGCGGTGTCGGCGCTCATCGGGGAGACCGCGGTGTCGGCGCCGTCGGCCGAATTGCCCGGGGGGGCGACCGCCGCGTCCAGCGGCAGGGCCGCGCCGAGCGCGAAGGCCGCCAGGGAGACCGCTCCGGCCGCCGCGAAGGCGAACCTGCGGCGCGGAGCGGGGCGCTCGACCTCATGGATCCGGAAGCCGCGCTGACGCGAGGCACGGGCCGACGCCGCCGGTGCGATCGCGGTGCCCGGAGGCATCGCGGGCACGAAGGCGAACGCCCGCTCCCGTCTCTCCTCCGGCTCCCGCACATCGCGCAGCTCGCGCACGTCCCGCGACCCGCCGCGCAGATCGCGCGGACCGAAGACGCCCGAGCCCCCGAACGGGGAGCCACCCATACCGTCATCGCCGCCCGCGGCCGGCAGGCCCTGCAGACGGGCCAGAAAGCCCTCCGACGGTGCCGGGGGCGCCGTCTGGGCGAACACGTTTTTCAGCCGACGCTGAGCATCGGCCTCCGCCTTGCACTTGCAGCAGGTGGCGAGATGGGCGAGGACGCGCTCCCGCGCGTCATGCCCCAGCTCACCGTCGACCAGAGCCGCAAGGCGGTCGCCGAGATGCTGCTCGGCGGGGGACGGACCGCCTGATCGGGTCACGCGATTCCGACCTCCCCGCTCAGCCGGGGGGCCGTGACACCCGGCGCCACCGCGGCGACCTCATGCTGCTGCCCGGTCCGCGCCGCGGGGGCGCGGTGCTGCAGCGCCTTGCGCAGATGCGAGCGGCCGCGGTGGATGCGGCTGCGCACGGTGCCCAGCTTGACGCCCAGGGTGGCCGCGATCTCCTCGTACGACAGCCCCTCGATGTCACAGAGCACCACGGCGGCCCGGAACTCCGGGGCGAGGGTGTCCAGCGCCTGCTGCACATCCGCGTCGAAGTGGGTGTCGTTGAAGTGCTGCTGAGGAGAGGGCTCGCGGCTGGGGAGCCGCTCCGCCGCGTCCTCGCCGAGCGCGTCGAAGCGGATGCGCTGCCGACGGCGGACCATGTCGAGGAAGAGATTGGTGGTGATGCGGTGCAGCCAGCCCTCGAAGGTGCCAGGGGTGTACGTCGACAGCGAGCGGAAGACGCGGACGAACACTTCCTGGGTGAGATCCTCGGCATCGTGCTGGTTACCGGTGAGCCGATAGGCCAGGCGGTAGACCCGTGCGCTGTGAGTGCTGACGATCTCCTCCCAGGTAGGAGGCGTCCACGCCGCATCCGCATCCGTGGCGAAGGTCGCGGTGGTGGCGGACTCGGCGAGGGGCGCACCTCCCGTGCCCTTCGGGCTACGGGGGTGAGAACGGTCAGCGGTGTTGGTCACGGATTTCGGCTCGCCCACTGACCTGCGAAAGCGCTTCAGCACTCTCCGGTCACCGGCCGCAGCCGCACCTCCCCTGTCGGCTCTGGTGGTGTCCAGTAGAGCCCCTACCATATCCACCTCGCCCGTTAGCTCCGGATAAGCATTTTTGACCTGCATTTGGTCGTGATCCATACGGTCCCCCCGGCTTCTACAACGCCTGGTCCCATCTGCGGGTTCCCGTGCGCAGCGGATACAGTCACCGTTGCGCCAACTACGGGGACAGGAGAGGGTCATTACCGGCAACCGGCAGACGAGCTGGGCGTTCGCCGACGCGTTCGTCGCCGAGGACGAAGCCCTTCACTGGGCCCGTGACCGGGCCCGGGAAGCAGGGCTGCGCTCGGTGTCGGCGGGCACCGGCGCCGCGCTGCGGCTGCTCGCTGCCACCGCCGACGCCAAGGTCGTCGCCGAGATCGGCACCGGAACGGGCGTCTCCGGAATCCATCTGCTGCGCGGAATGCGCCCGGACGGCGTGCTGACCACCGTGGACACCGAACCGGAGATGCAGCAGTTCGCCCGGCAGGCGTTCCGCGAGGCCGGGTTCACCGGGAACCGGGCGCGCTTCATCCCCGGCCGCGCCCTCGATGTCCTGCCCCGGCTGGCCGACGGCGGATACGACCTGGTCTTCTGCGACGGCGACCGGCTGGAGGTCCTGGACTACCTCGCCGAATCGTTGCGGCTGCTGCGGCCCGGCGGGCTGGTCTGCTTCGAGGGGGTCTTCACCAACGGACGGACCGTGGACTCCACGGCCCAGCCCACGGAGGTGCTGCGGGTGCGCGAGCTGCTGCGGACCGTACGGGAGTCCACCGTGCTCCAGTCGTCCCTGCTGCCGGTCGGCGACGGCCTGCTCTGCGCGGTCAAGCGGGGCTGAATCCTCGCGGCCGGACGGAGCCGAATCCTCACGGCCGGAAGTCGGGAACGGCCGGAGCGGCCGGGAACGGCCCGTCCGCCGCCTCCGGCGGAACCCCGTACAAGCGCTGCCCCGGCGGTCGGTACCTGACGTACCG